>JAODNG010000110.1 GCA_025465385.1 Pseudonocardiales bacterium | reverse complement strand
TTCGCCATCCGCTGGTGCGCTCGGCGATCTACCAGGCGGCCTCGCCGGAGGAGCGGCGCAGCGCCCACCGGGCGCTGGCGGAGGCCACCGACCCCGACACCGATCCCGATCGCCGCGCCTGGCACCGCGCGCAGGCGGTACCCGGGGCCGATGAGGACGTCGCCGAGGAGCTCGAGCGCTCAGCCGGCCGCGCGCAGGCGCGCGGGGGTCTGGCCGCGACGGCCGCATTCCTCGCACGGGCCGCTGAACTGACCCTCGAGCCAGCGCGTGGAGCGCAGCGCGCGCTGGCCGCGGCGCAGGCCACCCACCAGGCCGGCGCACCCGAGGCGGCGCTGAGACTGCTGTCCATCGCGGAGGCCGGAGCGCTGGACAAGCTCCAGCGCGCAAGGGTGGACTTGCTCCGCGCCCAGATCGCGTTCGCGGTGCGCCGCGGCAGGGACGCTCCCCCGCTGCTGCTCAAGGCGGCCAAGCAGCTCGAGCCGCTGGACGTGCGGCTGACCCGCGACACCTATCTGGAAGCGCTCTGGGCGGCGATATTCGTCGGCCGTCTGGCCAGCGACGCCGGTCTGCTGGAGGCCGCGCAGACCGCCGGCGCGGCACCCCGGTTGCCGCAGCAGCCGCGCGCGCCCGATCTCCTCCTCGATGGCCTGGCGGTGCTGTTCACGCAGGGCTACCCGGCGGGAACGCCGATGTTGAAGCGGGCGCTGACCGCCTTCCACGGCGAATCCATCTCCCAGGAGGAGGAGATCCGCTGGCTCCATTTCGCCTGCGCCACCGCCGGGTATTTGTGGGATGACGAGGCCTGGGAGGTGCTTTCCATCCGCCACGTCCAGCTGGCCCGTGATGCCGGCGCGCTCAGCGAGCTCCCATGGGCCCTTAACACGCGGATCGGTGTGCATCTCAACGCCGGCGAGCTCGCCGCGGCCGCATCGCTGGTCGAGGAGGTGGAGACGGTCACCGAGGCAACCGGCAGCCAGATCGCGCCCTACGGTGCGCTGGCCCTCGCCGCTTGGCAGGGCCACGAAGCCGAAGCCTTCGAGCTGATCAAAGCCATCAACAAGGAGGTGCTGCGCCGGGGCGAGGGTGTGGGACTGACCGCCATTGCGTGGGCGAGCGCGCAGCTCTACAACAGCCTGTGCCGGTATGAGGACGCGGTGGCCGCGGCCCAGCAGGCCAGCGAGCACCCACAGGACCTGTTCTGGGCCAATTGGGGGCTGGTCGAGCTGATCGAGGCGGCCGCTCGCAGCGGCACGGCCGAGCGCGCTGCCGATGCCCTCCAGCGGCTTACGGAGACGACCCGCGCGAGTGGCACCGAGTGGGCGCTAGGAATCGAGGCCCGCTCGCGGGCACTGTTGAGCGAGGGCCAGGCCGCCGAGAGCGCCTATCGGGAGGCGATCGACCGGCTCAGCTGCACCCGCGTCCGCGGTGCCCTCGCCCGCGCCCACCTGATCTATGGCGAATGGCTGCGCCGCGAGCGCCGCCGGCTCGATGCGCGCGAGCAGCTGCGCAGCGCCCACGAGATGTTCACCGCCATGGGGATCGAGGTGTTCGCTCAGCGCGCCGCGCGCGAGCTGCTCGCCACCGGGGAGACCGCCCGCAAACGCACTGTCGAGACCACCGGCGAGCTCACCGCCCAGGAGGCCCAAATCGTACGGCTGGTCCGCGAAGGCCTCTCGAACTCCGAGATCGGCTCCCGGCTGTTCATCAGCCCACGCACCGTCGAGTGGCACATGAGCAAGATCTTCGGCAAGCTCCATATCACCTCCCGCAGACAGCTCCACCGCTAACCCCAGGCCCCACCGCCTCGACCAAGGACACCTAGCGCATCGGCCGCCACCGTCAGGCTCGGCCGATTCAGCACAGGACGAACAAGGCATCGGCCGCGGATTGACAACACGTCAGGTCGAAGTAGCTAGGCGGCTTACTTGACGACCGCGTCGATGAGGAACGGGCCGGGTTCGCTAGCCGCCCGCTGCAGAGCGGTGGAGAATTCCTCAGCCGTGGTTGCCCGCATAGCGTCCAACCCGAGGCCCTGGGCTAGGTGCACAAAGTCCAGGTCCGGCATCGACAGGTCGAGTAGCGCGGCGGCTCTGCTCTCGGGCGTGTTGGCGCGCACGCGCTCCATCTCGAGGTGCAAGATGGCGTAGGACCGATTGCTGAGGATCACCGTGGTGACGTTGAGGTTTTCGCGTGCTTGAGTCCACAGCGCCTGGGCAGTGTACAGGGCGCTCCCGTCGGCCTGCAGGTTGATCACCTTCCGGTCCGGGCAGGCGACCGCGGCGCCGAGGGCGGTGGGGATGCCTTGGCCGAAGGCGCCACCGGACAGTGTGAGCCAGTCGTGACGGGGTGCGCTGGCGGTGCCGCGAGCCATGCTCTGGGCCCCGGTGACAGCCTCGTCGACCACAATGGTGCCCTCCGGCAGATTGCTGCCGACCAGATCGGCGACTGCGTCGACGGTGAGCACCCCGCGGTGCGGGCTGGTCGGGATGATCTCCTGCAGGATGGGGTCGGTATCCGGGGCGACCCGATCAGCCAGGTGCTCTAAGGCCTCGACGATGTCCTGGCCGGGCTCGCCCAGGCGGTGCAGGGCGCAGCCTTCGGGCACTAAACAGCTCGGCCGGTCGGGGTAGGCGAAGAACGTGACCGGCGACCGGGCGCCGGCCAGAATCATCTCACGCGCTCCGGACAGTTGCTGCTCGGCCTGCTCGGCGAAGTAGCCGAGCCGCTCGAAGGCGGGTAGGCCGATACCCCTCTGCAGCCGTACCGGGAAGGTTTCGGTCAGGATGCGGGCACCGGTAGCCGCGGCGATTCGGCTAGCGGCCCGCAATCCGCGTTCCCGCTGGGTGAGCCCGCAGAGCAGGATGACCGCGGGCCTGCCGGGCGCCAGCGCTGCCGCGGCTTGAGCCACCAAGGCGTCCGGCACGGCGGTGACTGGCGGGCGCCCGTGTGGGCGGGCCGCAATGCCGCCGGCTTCCCAGCTGACGTTGGCCGCCAGGATCAGCGTCGCGATCTGTCCGGGCGGCCCGTAGGCGGCAGCCACTGCGTCGGCCGCGTCCGCACCGACGTCCTCGGGGCGAGACGAGCGTCGGACCCATCCGGACACCGTGCCGGCCAGCGCGTCGATGTCCGTCTCCGGCGGGGCGTCAAAACGCTTGTGGGACAGGGCGTGGTCACCGACGATGTTAACTATCGGCGAGCAAGCGCGGCGAGCATTGTGCAAGTTCGCCAGGCCCTTGGACAGGCCAGGTCCCAGATCCAGCGTCGCGGCCGGTCGCTCAGCCATCCGAGCGTATCCATCGGCGGCCCCGGTCACCGCCCCATCGAACAGGCCGAGCACCCCACGGATGCCCCGAACGTCGTCCAGGGCCGAGACGAAATGCATGTCCGAAGTGCCCGGGTTGGCGAAGCAGACCTCGACGCCAGCGTCGACCAAGGTACGGATCAGCGATTGGGAGCCGTTCACCATGGATCCCTTCATTATCACCTGCCGATAGGGCCTCAGCGCCTAAGCACCAAACGCGAGCCTGGTACGACCGTGTATCTCCGGACACCTGCGTCTCGTCCGGTCGGGTTGAGCAGATTAGCGTGGGTGACAAATGTCCGTGCGGCGTGTGATTTCCGAACCGCGTCCCGATTCGGTCCAGTATCTCGTGCGCCCACCCAGGCCATCATTTTACTTGAGTTCGGGGAAGTCATGCCGGATGCGGACTAACGCGGACCACGACTTGTCCGACGTTCTCTCCCGCCAGCATCGCCACAAGTGCGACTGGAGCGGTGTCGAGGCTCCCCAGATGTTCGTGATGGCCTTCAGCTGGCCGTCCTCGGCCCATCCGGCAGCCGGTCTTGCGCCTCCCCATTCGGGCCCGACGGTCGCTCGGCCAGCACAATCCGGCGATTGGATAGATTGCTCATGAGTGGCGTCCCCTTCGAACGGCACCTATGCCGTGCCCGTCGGTGTAGGGGCCCAGTGGGCCCAGGCAAGGATCGCCCGGATACCCCGGCGTAGCGGGAGCGGCCGCCGCCGTAACCTCCTCCAGCGGGGTATCGCCGCAACGGACACCCCCATCCCGGCACAGCTGTGGATCACCGGTCACGACGGCAACCTCCTGTGGGGCCGGATGATCGGAATGCCGAGGATTTCTGCGGGTCGAGTTCGATGATCAGCGGCCAATGCCCCTTGTGTACCGGCAGATACGGCTGTGGCATGCACCCAGGATCCATTGCGTATGGCTCGAGGCGAAGACGGCGCAGCCAC
>JAODNG010000104.1 GCA_025465385.1 Pseudonocardiales bacterium | reverse complement strand
CTGCAAGGCAGGGTTGCCCTCCAGGAGGTAGCCCAGGACGCTGACCAGCAACATCAGCAGGGGAAACAGAGCGAGGAAACCGTAGTAGGTGATCAGAGCGGCGAGGTATCCACCCTGATCGTCAATGTACTTGTAGATCACCGCCAACGGGAAACCCAGCCAGGTATGACGGCGCTGGAAGCCATCCAGTCGAGCCGCGACACCCATCCCCACCTCCTCACAGTCCGCCGCCGCTGCGTTGAGGGTGGTCTCTTGCTAGTGCGCATCACGCCCGTGGCCCGGTCCGTGACGACCACGGCCCCCGCTGGGCTGTTGGCAAGGGCCGGCGACCGCGGTGTCTGGTGGCCCTGGCGGGCGTGTTCGCCGCGATCATGCCGAGAGCAGGCGCTGGAAGAACTCGCGATAGCGTTGGAAGCTCACCCGCAGGTCCTCCGTCGAGGTCGTGTCGCTGGTGTGCCCGCTGGTGACGTTCACCCGGATCTCGTCCAGCGTCCGCTCGACCAGCACGCTGGCCTCGCGCACCGCGCGCTGCGGGTCATCAACGAAAGTGCCCTGGACTCGTTGCCACTCCTCACGCAGGCCAGCGGCGTTGGTGAGCAGGCCCACCCGCGCGGCACCCTCGTCGGCGGCAGCCTGACCCTCCAAGCGGCCAGGCAACTTCTCGGCCCCAGCCGGCCGGAGTCCTGATTCGCCTTCGGCATCAGAGGATGCGGTCCTCGCCGGGCGGTCAGTGTCACCGCCGGTGTGCGCAGCGACGGACTCGGAGTCGCTGGCCGGGCCAGGCTGGTCGGCCTGCGGCGGCTCGTAGACCCGGGTCTCGGGGGCTGGGCCAGAGCCGCGGTCCGTGACATCTCCGCGACCCGCCGGATCCTGGTCTGGGTCCGGGTTGCCTGGATGGTCGGTAGGTGTCTCGGCCCTTCGATTGTCTTTGTCGCGGACCCAACTTAACTCAGTGTCACCGAAGCGACGTGCTGGCCCGCCCGGCCCTTCTCGCTGTTCGGGCTCTTCGAGCTGCCCGCGGTGTTCCTGCGGTGTGTCCATACTGGACCTCCGTTCGTGTCGTTGATGCCTCACGCTGGTGTGCTTACCGTGCCTGTACGAGCTCGTCGAACAGTGCGCGGTAGTGCACGAATGCCTGCCGCAGGTCCTCGGTGTCAGTGGCGTCCGGGCGGTCGTGGTGGACCTGCTGGGTGGTGTGCCCGGCGCGGTAGTGCTCCACGACCTGTGGGTGATCGGCGGCCACCAGCTCGGCACGGTCGCTGAAGTCTTCCACCGGGTAGCCGCAATCGCGCATCACCTCGGTGACCAGCTGGTCTGCCTCGTCTAGGGCTGGTCCGGGTCGGTCGACGAACTCGGTCTGCACGACCTGCCAGCGTTGGGTGTAACGCTCGCGAGCCGCGGGTTCCAGTTCGTGGATGTCGAGCCGGTCACGCCGATCCGCGACCGCACCCAGGTGCTGATCTGCGGCGCGCTCGCTGCCGCGCGCTAGCACCTCGCGTGCGTATTCGGGCCCGAATCGTTGCTGCAGGCCGGCGCGGCGCCGCCGCAGGGTGTACCACACCGCGAACACCACCACCCCGGCGAGCACGACGATCCCGACGATGAGTTCAATGACGATGACGGTGTTCATGACGAACCTCCACAACCCTGTTGCTGTACGGCTGGGCAGCACCACCACCCGTGATGTCGTCAGTGGCCAGTCCGGCCGCCGTTGCCGGGCGCCCCCTCCAGCTCCGCGTAGGCGGGTCCGCTGCGGCGAGGACCGCCGGGGGACCTGGCAGATCCAGATCCGCAAGCCGCTGCTCAGGCTCGCCACCACCAGCCCACACCCGACGCCCCACCCTCTCGGCGGCGGCTTTGCGCCGGAGCTGTTCCCCTCGACCTGGTGCCGCGCCGCCCGGCACCCTGGGCTCTCGGGCGACACCACGTAGCGACGCTGCGGCCGTTGATGCGGCGGCAGGGCTCGGGCCCGGTGGCCCAGACAACTCGGGTCCGCAGCGCCGATCCCCGAAGCTGGGATTCCACCCGGGAGAAGGCATCCGCCCCCCTCCGATACAAGCCACCCATTGATGACCGCCGGGGTCCGGGACGGACCTCTAGCGTTATCCGCCCAGTCTCCCCACGGCAACCGCCGGCCGAGTGACCACCGATGGTCAAGCGTGCCCCGGCACACCACCCAGCCAACAGCTGGCCGGGCAACCACCGCGGGTGGCCGCCGATCAGCTCCGTGGTGGTGTGGGTGGCGGCTGGCTGGCGCGCGGTGGTGGGGATTGGTGGGCGGCGGCGGCTTGGTATTCGTAGTCCTCGTGCAGTTGGTGGGCTTCCCGCTCGCGGTGGACACCGGCCGAAGGTAGGTGCCAGGGGATGTCGATGATGACGACGTTGGGTAGGAACAGCAGCCGGGTTTTCAGTCGTAGCGCGCTTTGATCGTGGAGTAGTTGTTCCTACCAGTGCCCGACGACGTACTCGGGGATGATCACGGTGATGATGTCGCGGGGTCCGCTACAGGGGTAGTCCCGGACGTAGTTGAGGATCGGTCGGGTGATCTCCCGATACGGCGACTCGATGACCGTCAACGCGATGTCGAGGTCGGCGCTGTCCCAGTCCCGGCGTAGCTGGGCGGCCTCCTCGTCATCGAGGGTGACGGTGATGGCTTCCAGGGTGTGCGGGCGCAGGAACCGCGCGTAGGCCAAGGCCCGCAGGGTGGGGCCGCTGTTTTTCGACACCAGCACCAGGACGTGGTTTCGCGACGGGCCGACCG
>JAODNG010000048.1 GCA_025465385.1 Pseudonocardiales bacterium | reverse complement strand
GAGCTGGGCGACTGGCGGATGGTGGTGCACTCCCCGTTCGGCGCCCAGGTCAACGGGCCATGGGCACTGGCGATCGGCGCCCGGCTGCGGGAACGGCGCGGTGTCGAGGCGCAGGTGGCCAGCGCGGACGACGGAATCGTGCTCCGACTGCCGGACGCACTGGACGCTGACGGGGTCGAGGTACTGCCTACCGCGGAGGACGTACTGCTCGACCCAGATGAGGTCGAGCAACTCGTGGTCGCCGAGGTGGGCGGTTCGGCGCTGTTCGCGTCCCGATTCCGGGAGTGCGCCGCGCGGTCGCTCCTGCTACCGCGCCGCGACCCGAAGCGCCGCACTCCGTTGTGGCAGCAGCGGCAGCGCTCCGCCCAGCTGCTCACCGTCGCGTCGAAGTACGAGCAGTTCCCGGTGGTCCTGGAAGCGATGCGGGAGTGTCTGCAGGACGTCTATGACCTACCCGGACTGCGCGAGCTGATGGCGGAGGTGCGAGCACGCCGGGTGCGGGTGGTGGAAATCGCCACCGCGTCACCGTCACCGTTCGCCCGCAGCCTGCTGTTCGGTTACGTGGGGATGTTTCTCTACGAGCTCGATGCGCCGCTGGCCGAGCGCAGGGCCGCAGCTCTCGCGCTGGATTCGACCCTCTTGGCCGAGCTGCTGGGTTCTGAGGCGATCCGCGAGTTGCTCGACCCCACGGTGCTCGTCGAGCTGGAGGCGCAGCTGCAGCGCATCGACCCCGACCGGCAAGCCCGTGACGTCGAGAGCACCGCCGATCTGTTGCGCGCGCTGGGCGATCTCACCGAGGCCGAGGCCGCGCAGCGCGGGGTCGCCCCGCAGTGGCTCGCCGAGCTCGGTTCGACCCGTCGGGCGATCACGGTGCGGATCGCCGGCGAGGGCCGATGGATTGCGATCGAGGACGCCGGGCGGGTGCGTGACGCGCTGGGCGTGGCGTTACCGGTAGGAGTGCCGGAAGTGTTCACCGAGCCGGTGGCCGATCCGCTCGGGGATCTTCTGCTGCGCTACGCGAGAACCCGAGGCCCGTTCACCGCGGCCGCCGCTGCAGCTCGCTTCGGGCTCGGGGTCGCCGTGGTGACCGCGGGCTTGGATCGCATGACCAGGACAGCCACTCTGGTCCGCGGTGAGCTGCGCCCGGTTGAACTTGGCGGTGGCGGCACCGAGTACTGCCATTCAGAGGTGCTCCGGCGTTTGCGGCGAGCGTCGTTGGCCCAGTTGCGGGCCGAGGTGGAGCCGGTCGAACAGGCTGCGCTGGGTCGGTTCTTGCCGGCCTGGCACGGCATCCGATCCTGGAACGTTGCGCCCGGGGACGCTAGGTCATCGGGCACCAAGCGTGACGGGTCAGGGCCGGCGCGCCGGCTGCGCAGCGCACCCACCCCGGAAGACGTGCTCGGCGCAGTGGAGCAGCTGGCTGGAGCACCGGTGCCGGCTAGCGCGCTGGAATCGCTGCTACTCCCGGCCCGGTTGCCCGGCTACTCCCCCGCCCTGCTCGACGAGCTCACCATTTCCGGTGAGGTCAGCTGGATCGGTTGCGGGTCGCTGCCTGGCGGCGACGGGTGGATCGCGCTGGCTCCCACCGACCTGGCTGACCTGGTGTTGCCGGACCTCGACGAACAGCTCGCGCTTACACCGATACACCGCGGCGTCCTGCGCGCTTTGGGTTGGGACCCCGCCGGTGGTCCACCTGGAGGCGGCGCGTTGTTTTTCCGCGAGCTCGCCGATCGGAACACCCAGTATCTGCTCGCTGACGCTGAACCCGCGCCCAGTGACGCCGACGCCGTCGCGGCGGTGTGGGATCTGGTGTGGGCCGGGTTGTTGACCAACGATTCGCTGGCGCCGCTGCGGGCTCTGGTGTCCGGTCGATCGGCCGCGCACCGGCCACGTCGGACCGCACCACGGGGCAGATACGCGCGGATGCGCGCAGGTCGGCCCACAATGCCCTCTCGCGCCGGTCCGCCGACGGCGGCGGGCCGCTGGTCGTTGTCACCGGTGCACCAACCGGCAACCAACATCGATCCGACCCGCCGTGCGCACGCCCGGGCCGAGACGTTCCTCGAGCGCCACGGCGTCCTCACCAGGGGAGCGCTGGATACCGAGCGCGTCGCTGGTGGCTTTGCCGGCGTCTACAAGGTACTTCGGGCGATGGAGGAGTCCGGCCGGTGCCGACGCGGATACGTCGTCGAGGGACTTGGAGCCGCGCAGTTCGCCGTCCCAGGCGCCATCGACCGGTTGCGCGCCGTGGGCCATCCCAGCGAAGCCAGCGCAGCCACGGTGGTCCTTGCCGCTACCGACCCCGCCCAGCCCTATGGGGCGGCCCTGCCGTGGCCGTCCACGGTCGGCGACCTACGGCACCGACCTGGACGTAAGGCCGGAGCGCTCGCCGTCCTGGTCGATGGTGTCCCCGTGCTGTACGTCGAACGCGGGGGCCGGTCGCTACTGTCGTTCACAGAGGACACCGTCGCCTTGCGCACGGCTGTCGACGCCCTGGCCGGCGCGGTTCACCAAGGCTGGCTGGGTTCCCTATCTGTAGAGCGCGCAGACGGCGAGGCGGCACTTGGCTCTGCGCTGGCCGAACTGCTGCGCGACGCCGGGTTCCGCGCCACGCCCCGAGGGCTGCGGCTGCGCGCCTGAGGACTGATCGGCTCACTGCGTTGCGGGGCGCAGCAGCGTCCAAAGCTGGCCGACGGCCTCCTGATCGCCGGAGATCCGAACGGACTGGTCGGGCAGCCGGCCCCATGACCAGAGGTAGATCTCCATGGGATCTCCACTGACCATCGCATCCGCCGACCGAGCGTCGGCCTCCTTGACCCGCCGAGCGATGGACCGGCCCGGCTCGAAGATCGCCAACCAGCGGCGATCCGCAGCTGATAAGGCCACGGAACCCTGCTGGGGCGAGGACATTCCCAGCTCGCCGAGGCGATAACCGAACCACACGAACAGCAGCTCGTCGATGCCGTCGAGGGCCAGCTGAGGATCGACGGCATGGACCGGTCCGCCAGCAGCAGCTTCGACGTCGACCCGATGCACGGTGGTTTCATGAGCCATCCGACGCCACCAGAAGCCATGCGTGCGGTCGGCGGGCCACCACGTGTCGCACGGTTCGGCGGGGTCATGGCGACCCAGCTCCGTGAGCAAGTCGCTGAGACCGGTTCGTACGAAGCCCACCAGATCGTCGTCCGACGGTGACCGTTGCCACTGCTCGGGGCGACGCCCGTCTCGCGCCCACAGCGTGGTCACCCGGTGCACACTTCCCACGTGCCGCAGGGTCTCCGCCAAGGTGAAATCGGGACAGCCTGGCACCTCGGCCTGCGCCGCGGACGGCAACGCTGAGACGGCCGCATCCAGCATCAATTCGCCTTCGATTCCAATCACGTCCAGCATTCGACCGTAGTCGATCAATGGTCGCGGGGCGGTCATCGGGGGGGCCTCGCCGCCGCATGCCGCGCAAGGTCGAGGAACGCGCTAGCTTGCCGGACCAGGTCGTCGGCATCGCGAGCCGTCACCAGGCGGTGGACACCCGCCTCGGCCGCCGCCCGGGTAACCGAACTGGCGGCAAAAAACGCCGACCATTCCGCGAGTTCCGGCGCGACTGTGGCCAGCAGCGCCCACGCGCTGGTCGGCTGAACGCGATTACGCGGTCGGGCCCGCGCCGCCAGGACGGCCGCCGCCGCACGCAGCGCCGCGAGGTGCGCCTGGGCGTAACGATCTACTGGACGTGTCGCGTACTCGGCATTGAGCAATCCCTGCCGAGCCTGCTCAAACAAGATACGTACGCTAGGCAGCCGGTCACTGCGTCGTTCGTATTTCGGCCTGTTGTGCTTCGGGCGGTCATACTGTGGCACGAGAACTGTGGTGAGGGCAGCAGCGGCAGACACTTCGGCCTCCTGGTCCGGAGTCAGCGGTGGGCGACCCGAGTTGATGGCAGTGGGTCGACTCCGCCGTGGGGAAGCCGGCGGAGCCCGGCGGCGGTGCGCTTCCCCCGCCCCACCGCCGGGTCGTTGTTCGAACATATGTTCGACACCCCTAGGGTAACCCCAAGAGCCTCGGTTCCGTCAAGTGCGAATCTCCCCCACCGCGGCGGCTTGACACCTGGCGTGATCACATGAGGTTCGTGCACTCTGTGGACGGCACCCGCTTCGCACCGACGTCGGTCGATACTGGAGGTCAGCGGTGACCGCGATGCCCATCCGCGAGCCAGCACAGCTGGC
>JAODNG010000034.1 GCA_025465385.1 Pseudonocardiales bacterium | reverse complement strand
GTCGCCCAGGCAAGCGCGCTTGGCGAGCGCATCGGGGAGCCCGACACCGGCAACGTCCGCATGTCACAGTTGCTAGGGCT
Source organism: Pseudonocardiales bacterium (assembly GCA_025465385.1). Classification (GTDB taxonomy): domain Bacteria; phylum Actinomycetota; class Actinomycetes; order Mycobacteriales; family Pseudonocardiaceae. The sequence goes on along the minus strand of JAODNG010000034.1, from coordinate 3,104 downwards.
CGTCCGCGCACGCGGCGAACCTGCACAGTTGCGCGCCACCGCCGCCGAGGCGATCAGGTGGTGGATCGGTGTGCCCTCACACGCCCACGCGGTGGCCGCCGGTTTCCTCTCCTTGGCCGGTGAGCCCGACGACCTCGCCGCCGCGCGCAGAGCATTGGACACCGTGGTAGCCCTCGGCACCTGGCGCGACGACCGGTCGTACCTGTGGTCGGTGTTCATCGGGGGAATGACGACCGCGGCGGTCCGGTTGGGCGACCGGGCGCTCTGCGCCGAGCTGCTCGCCGAGCTCGAGCCGATGACCGGCGCCTGTGGGGTCAACGGTGCGCTGGTCTGCTTCATGGGCAGCAACGCGCACTGGGCCGGCCTGCTGGCCGGGGCGCTGGGCCGCACCGCCGACGCCCGACGCTGGCTGGAACAGGCGCTGACCGTGCATCAGCGACTCGGCGCGACGGTGTGGGAGGCCGAGACCAGCCTCGAGCTAGCCGCACTCGGGGCGGCCGGAAATCACACTGAACGCGCTACTCAGCTGGCCGCCGAGCTGGGCCTGCACGGCGTTGCCGCGCGGTTGACGACCTCATCGGGCGCCCGACCGGCCGAAGCGGCGAACGGCACCGACGCGGAGCTACGCCGCGACGGAGAGCTGTGGCGGGTCCGCCACCACGGCAACTCGGCCCACCTCCGCGACCTCAAAGGACTGACCGACCTCGCTGTGCTGCTGGCTCGTCCCGGTACCGACGTGCACGTGCTGGAACTGGCCGGCGCCGGAAACCTCGACCGCGACGCCGGAACCCTGGTCGACCCCACCGCACGGGCCGCCTACCGGCGTCGTCTCACCGAGCTCGACGAGGACCTCGCCGCCGCACGCACCGACCACGACATCGGACGTGCCCAGCAACTAGACGCACAACGGACCGCGCTGATCACCGAGCTCAGGCGCGCCACCGGACTCGCCGGGCGTCCCCGACCGCTCGGGGCCAGCACCACCGAACGAGCCCGCAAGGCCATCACCGCTCGCCTGCGAGAGGCGATCCACCGCATCGAAGCGGTGCTGCCCGAGCTCGGCGCGCACCTCGACCGATCGGTCATCACAGGCACCACCTGCCGCTACGAGCCTGCCAAGGACCTGACCTGGACGCTGTAAGGGCCGGCAGGCCGCGTCGCAGGGTTGACCATGCAAACCACCGCAGGCTCATGCATGGGCGCGAACGCGCGCTCATCGGTGTGCGGACATCGTCCGCTCATGCGACGCGAGCCGGATGCGTCGCCGGTACCCACCGGACCTCACCCACTCAACGAGCTACGACGGTGTCGACGGCAACGCCGACCGCGACACATCCCTAACCGCTCATGCCCGGCGTTCACCGCACACAGCGGCAGGCATGTGCGGACGTGTCGGCACCCGCCGCGGCTTCCACTTCCGCCAGCAGCAGATCGGTCAACTCCCGGAACCCGTCTCCGGCGTGCGCCACCGTTCCCGCAGCGCAAGCTCCCACAGTTTCGTCCGACTGGCGTAACGGCATGGACGGACTGAGCGATCTGTGTGTGAGCACCGTAATCGGTTGAGCACGAAGAGTAGTTGATCGGCGCCTATCACTGGTGAACCTGCAAGAGAGGCTAGGCAGCAGTGAATGCAAACCAGTCTCCTGGTGTTTCCGGCCCCGCACCGCAGGGGTCCGCCCGGTGCACTGACTTCGGTGCGGGTGACCGCGTCTTTGTGAGCTGCTCGAACCCCTCAACCCCCCCACGCACATGCCAGGTCGCCGACCTTTTCCAGCCCGTCACCAGCTCGGCGCCACCTGCAGCTGCTATCGCTGACCAGCCGGTCACGCCGATGAATGAGCTGAATCAAGATGGCGAGCTGCTTTCTGCCCCGGCACGGCAGTCGGGGTATGCCCGGGGCGCACGGCGGTGGGCCAGTCGGGGGGCCAGACTGGTAGTTGGCACACCGGGAGCCGCGGTCGCTCTGGCGGCAAGTGCCGCACTGGTGCTCGTCGTGGGCGGGATGACCATGTTGACCACCTCGTCGTCCACCGAGCTAGCAGTTACCGGACTCGCCCCAGGCCGGTTACCGGCTCCAGTAATGCCCGTGGTCAGTGACGAGCATCCAGTAACCGTTGCACCCATCGACGCACCGGCAGGGTTTGCCCCGCAGGCACCGGCCAAGGCCTACTCCCCAGATCCTCCTCCAGTGCCCGCACATCAGCAGCCTTTGCCGACAGCCCATCGTGCCCTGCCAGCTCCGGCTGCTCCGCCGCCCGCGCCGGATCACGGGCCGGTGTCGTCACCACCGCGATCATCGCCGTCCTCGTCAACGGTGACGACCGAAGATGCTGGATACTGGACCATCCCTACCGACTCGCACGCGGGAAAGACGGAATCGCCGACGACCGATACCGACGGTCCGCAGCGCAAGATCCCCGATCAGGGGGACCGGCAATCCAAGATTGACCGGCAACGTGAGCTCCAAGCACGGCGAGCGGAGTACCGCTCAACGAGCAAAGCCCAAGAATCCAGGGCCAGAGAGCAAGCGAAGCAAGATAGACAGGCAGCGCGACCAGACGCCAAGGCAGGGCCTCGGCCCTCACCCAGCTCCTGAGCCTGTGATCCGTCCATGCCCATGGACGGGGATCTGTAGCAGCTCGGGTAGACGCTGATGGGTCTCGTCAGTCATGGCAGGGCACGCCGGATGGCCTCGATCCGTCGCTCCAGGCCGGATCCGCCCTGTGCCCCGAGACCGAGCGCGAAGCGTCGGTGGAGCCCCTCGATGAGCGCGACATCACCGAGTTGATCACCGCAAATCGTGAGGGCGCCACCGCTGTCTCCCTCGCCGCTGCACCCGGCTTGAGTCTCACGAGTGTCAAGCGCCTCCTGCGCATCCGGGTGTCCGCCGGACGTCATCTACCCAACGAGCTACGAAGGCAGCGCCGACCGCGACGCATCCATAGCCCTTCAATCCAGGCGTCACCGCGCTCACAGCGGTATGTCGGGTCGTCGTCCTTATGCGGCGCGAGCGGGATGCGGATCGTGGCCCACTTCCACAGCGGTAAGGGAAAGGACTCGCACACCAGAAAAACGTGGATGCCCAGGACATAGACCTGGGCATC
>JAODNG010000170.1 GCA_025465385.1 Pseudonocardiales bacterium | reverse complement strand
CTCGTCAGACAGCTTCGCGCAGCGCTCCAGCAACCGGGAGTGCAGGTAGAACACGTCGCCTGGATAGGCCTCGCGCCCCGGTGGGCGGCGCAGCAGCAGCGAGATAGCCCGATAGGCCTCGGCCTGCTTGGACAGGTCATCGAAGATGATCAGTACGTGCTTGCCCTGGTACATCCAGTGCTGACCGAGCGCCGACCCAGTGTAAGGCGCCAGCCATTTGTAACCGGCCGCATCCGACGCCGGAGCCGCGACGATGGTGGTGTAGGCCAACGCGCCGGCATCCTCCAGGGTCTGGCGCACCGCCGCGATCGTGGTGCCCTTCTGGCCGATCGCCACGTAGATGCAGCGCACCTGCTTGGCAGGATCACCGGTCGCCCAGTTCGACTTCTGGTTGATGATGGTGTCAATGCACACCGCGGACTTGCCGGTCTTGCGGTCACCAATGATCAGCTGACGCTGACCGCGACCGATTGGGGTCTGCGAGTCGATCGCCTTGATCCCGGTCTGCAGCGGTTCTTTCACCGGCTGCCGGTCGATCACCGACGGCGCCTGCAGCTCAAGAACCCGCTGTTCATCGGCGTCGATGTCGCCCAGGCCGTCCAGCGGGATGCCCAGCGGATCGACCACCCGGCCGAGGAAGTTGTCCCCGACCGGCACCGACAGGATCCTGCCGGTGCGCTTGACGTCCTGGCCCTCCTCGATCTCCTCGAAGTTGCCCAGGATCACGGCGCCGATCTCTCGCACGTCGAGGTTGAGCGCGACACCGAGCACCCCGCCGGGGAACTCCAGCAGCTCGTTGGTCATCGCCGAGGGCAGCCCCTCGACCCGGGAGATGCCGTCACCGGCATAGATGACAGTCCCGACTTCCTCCCGCGAGGTCTCGGTCGAAAAGGAAGTGACGTAGTTCTCGATCGCGCTCCGGATCTCGTCCGAGGAGATCGTCAGCTCCGCCATGACTATCGGCCCCTGCTCTCTTGTTTCTTGGCACCGTCGGTGTGTCCATCGTCTTGTCTATCCGCCGCGCAGCTCATCGGGACATCCACCGGCGCGCCTGATCCAGCCGGGCCGCCACGCTGCCGTCGATCACCTCGTCGCCCACCCTGATCACCAACCCGCCGAGCAGCTTGTCGTCGACATCAACCTTGAGTGAGATCGGCCGCTGGTAGATCCGGTTGAGGACGTCAAGCAGGCGCTCCTCTTGCCGCTGCGACAGCAGGCCGGCCGCGGTGACATGGGCGACCGAACGCTCGCGGCGCGCCGCCGCGCGATCAACAAGAGCCTCGACGATCTCGTCGAGGGGCCGCCGTCGTGGCGACCGGACCGCCTGTTCCAGCAGCCGGCGAGTCACCGGACGGGTTCGGTCGGCCAGCACCGTGTCCAGCAGCTCCACGCGCCGTTCGGCGGGGGCGGTCTCATCCCCCAACAGGCTCGCTAGTCGCGGCTGGGCAACCAGGATCCGACCGAAGCGAAACAACTCATCCTCGACATCATCGAGACTTTCGTCGCGCTCGGCCAGGCCCAGCAGCGCCTGCCAGGCAAGCTCCTCGATTCCGTCAATCAAGTCCAACGGCCGAGACCAACGTGAACTCACGACGTCACCCAAGGTGGCGAGGGTGATATCGCTCACCTTGCCGCCGAACAAAGCCTTGACCATGTCACGCCGGATCTGCTCGGGCGCCGCGGAATCGGCGAGATGCCGCCGGAGCACAGGCTGCTCACCGAGCACCGCAGCGACAGCGGCCAGTTCGTCACCCAGGCGGTCGCGGTCCTGCGCGCTGGCGTCACCGACCCGGCTCTCCAGCCGCTCCCGGGCCGCGGCCAGTGCCGCCCTGCTGGCCGGCTGCATCAGCGCCTCCGCCGCGCGTGGGGCACCGAGGCGACCCCTTTCACGGAGCCGTTCTTCGGCGCGCCGCCGTCAGGGGCCGCACTGTCCGGAGAAACCGCACGGTCCTGGGAGGCACTGTCGGAGGCGCTTTGCGGGGCAGCCATACCCTGCAGCTCGTCGAGGAAGCGGTCCACCGTGCCGGCGCGGCGGGCGTCGTCAGCCAGCGACTCACCGACGATCCGACTAGCCAGCGCCACCGCCAGTTTGCCCAGCTCGCCACGCAGCTCGCGGACAACCTGCTCGCGCTGGTGGGCCAGCTGCTCGGCGCCGCGCTCGCGGATCCGGGCGACCTCGTGCTCGGCCTGCTCACGCAACTCGTCCTTGATCGCCTGCGCAGCGGCGCGGGCGGTCTCCCGGATCTTGGCCGCCTCGACGCGCGCCTCGGCCAGCGCCGCGGAGTAACGTGCTTCGGCCTCGGCCAGTCGCTTGGTGGCCTGCTGGCTCTCCTGGATCTGCCGACGGACCATCTCCTGGCGTTGCGCCGTCGCGCGTTTCACCGGAGGCACCACGTACCGCCAGATCACCCCGACCACGATCAGGAAGATCAGTAGCTCGACGAAGAAGGTCGCATTGGGGATCAGGAAGAGATTGCCACCACCGCCGCCCGGCGCAGCCAGGTTGTAGAGACTCATGGCTCCCATTCCTTCACACGAAATCACTTGTCCTCCCCGACCAGACTAGGCGAGCACGAAGACAAATAACGCCATGAAGGCAAGATTGATGAAGTACATCGCCTCGACCAGACCCACCGTCAGGAAGAAGATGGTGAACAGCCGACCCTGGGCTTCGGGCTGGCGGGCGACGCCCTGGATGGTGGCGCCACCGGCCAGGCCGTCACCGATCGCTGCGCCGATCGCCCCGCCGGCCAGCGCAAGCCCGCCGCCGATGAAGGCGCCGGCCAACTGGACCGATCCGGTGGGGCCGCCCCCCTGCTGGGCAAGGAGCAGTGCGGAGAAACTCATGTCTTTCCCTCTTGTCCTGAAGCTCAGTTTGATTTAACTCAATGAATGGTGCATGTCGAGCGACGTCACCAGGGCGAACCGTCAGTGGGCCCCCTCTCCCTCCTGGCCACCCGCCGCCATTCCGAAGTAGATGATCGTCAGCAACGCGAAGATCAGCGCCTGAAGCAGGCCGATGAACAGGTCGAACAACTTCCACGCCGAGGTGGGCAGCCACGAAATGGCCGCCGGCATTAGCGCGAGAACGCTGACCATGACGGTGCCCGCGAGGATGTTGCCGAACAGTCGCAGCGAGAGGGTGATCGGCTTGACCAGCTCCTCGATGATGTTCAGCGGCAACATCGCCTTGTACGGCTGGACGAAATGACCGAAGTAGTGCTTGCCCTGGACCCGGATTCCCGTCGCCCACACCAGAACCATCACAAAAAACGACATCGCGAAGGTCAGATTGACGTCCGCCGTAGGCGGCCGGACGTACTCCTCGGTCGCATGCGGCAGGATCGATATCCAATTCGCGATCAGGATGAAGAAGAACAGGCCGATCGCCAGTGGCACGACGAAGGGTGCCGTGCGAATACCGACGTTGGTCTCGACCTGGCGTTCCACCTGCTCGGTGACCGCCTCGAAGGCGATCTGCAGGGTGCTGGGGACCTTGGAGGTCGCCTTGGCCGCAAGGTAGAGGCCGAACGCGATGACGATGACCCCGGCGATCGCGGTGGAGATCACGGTGTCAGCGTTGATCGTCAAACCGAGAATATGCCACTGGGGGTGCTCGCCGACCGATACGCCGCCCCCACCCCCGGCCATTACATACGCGATCATCCCGGGGAGCCCCCGACTCCGGACTGGCGCAGTTCCCGCACGAGGGGAATCGACGCAATGAAGATCATCAATAG
>JAODNG010000581.1 GCA_025465385.1 Pseudonocardiales bacterium | reverse complement strand
CCGTTCCGGCCGTCCTGGGGAGAGCCCTACCAGCAGATCGCCAACCGGATGCTCGCCGCGACGTACCGCGCCCGCGACCGGGCCGCCGGGCATGAGGCGGTGTGCGTGTCGCATCAGCTGCCGATCTACACATTGCGCCGGCACCTGGCCGGGCAGCGGCTGTGGCACGATCCGCGGCGCAGGCAGTGCGACCTGGCGTCATTGACCAGCCTGGTGTTCGACGGCGACACGCTGATCGACGTGGTCTACAGCCAGCCCGCCGGCTGCTCCGATCCGAAAGTGACCGGGGCGTGAGGCGTGCGTTGTGGCTCTTCGCAGCGGCTTTCCTGGTAGCTGGCTGCGCCACGGGGACCGACGCGGTAGCCCGCGGCGGCACCTTCGAATTCGTCACCCCAGGCGGGAAGACCGACATTTTCTACGATCCGCCGGCCAGCCGGGGCACTGCCGGCACGCTAGCCGGGGACAGCGTGACCGAACCTGGGACAACGGTGTCGCTGGCGCGCTATCCCAACCAGGCGATGGTGCTCAACGTCTGGGGCTCGTGGTGCGGGCCGTGCCGGTCCGAAGCTACCGACCTGGTGCGGGTAGCTCGTGCCACATCGGCTCAGCGGGTGCAGTTCGTCGGGATCGACGTCCGGGACAGTCGGCAGGCCGGCGCGGATTTCGCCCGCGACTTCGGTCTCACCTACCCGTCGATCTTCGATCCTCCCGGCCGGACGCTGCTCGCGCTCAACGGTGTCCCTCGTTCAGTGGTGCCGCTGACAATCGTCCTCGACCGCCACCACCGGGTGGCCGCGGTGTTCCTGCACGCCGTCCACGCGCAGGATTTACAGCCCGTGGTGCAGCGCATCGCGGCGGAGTCCTGACCCTTTGCCCGGCGTGACCCTGTCGTGGTGTGGGTCGGTAGCCGTTGGAACAGCCCGCGCACGGGGTTGGTAGTACTTGACGAGCTGCCTCAACCTACGCTGAGCGATGTGGGGCTGACCGAATTCGCCATCTCAGGGCCGCTGTTTCTGGCTGCGGGGGTGGCGGTGCTGGCCGGTGCAGTCAGCTTCGCATCGCCGTGCGTGGTCCCGCTGGTGCCCGGCTACCTGGCGTACCTGACGGGGTTGGTCGGTGCTGAGGGCGCCGGTCACAGTCGGGGGCGGGTGCTGGGCGCGGTCGCGTTGTTCGTGCTCGGCTTCTCGGTGGTGTTCACCGCCAGCGTGGTCACGGTGCTCGGCATCGCGGACCGGTTGACCCTCAACGAGGTGATCCTGCAGCGCGTCGGTGGTGTGATCACCATCGCGATGGGGCTGGTCTTCGTCGGGATGGTCCCCGCCCTGCAACGGGACCTGCGGGTGCACCCGCGGCCAGGGTTGGGGCCGCGGCACCTGCTCGGCGCGCCGCTGCTGGGCGCGGTCTTCGGTCTGGGCTGGACGCCGTGCCTGGGACCTACGCTGGCCGGGGTCATCGCACTGGCCGTGGGCACCGGTGGTGGTCTCGCTCGCGGAGTGCTGCTGGTCGTGGCCTACTGCCTCGGGCTGGGAGTGCCCTTCCTGTTGCTTGCTTTCGGCGCGAGGCGCGCAGTCCGGGCGATGTCCTGGCTGCGCGGACACGTCCGCGGGGTCCAACTTGCCGGTGGGGCGTTGCTCATCGCTGTCGGGCTGGCGCTGGTCACGGGGGTGTGGGCGGAGCTCATCACCGTACTCCAAGGGCCGGTCCGGGGTTTCGAGACGCCGATTTGATGAACCGATTGACCCAGTTGACGGCGTTGGCCCGCAATACCTGGCGCGGGCTGACGAGCATGCGCACTGCCCTGGCGCTGCTGTTCCTGCTGGCGTTGGGCGCGTTGCCGGGGGCTCTGCTGCCGCAGTACTCACTCAACGCCCAGCGGGTGCGGACCTACCAGGCGCAGCACCCGACCTTGGCGCCGGTGTTGGACCGGCTGGGTTTCTTCGAGGTCTTCGCCAGCCCGTGGTTCGCCGCGATCTACCTGCTGCTGTTCGTGTCACTGGTGGGTTGCGTGGTGCCGCGCAGCATCGACTACGCGCGGCAGCTCCGCCGGCCACCGGTGGCCACCCCCCGCAACCTCGGCCGGCTGCCGCACCATGCTGTCAGTGAATCCGCGAGCACCCCCGCTGAGGTCATCGCGACCGCACGGCGACGGCTGCGTGGTTGGCGAATCGCCGAGGGCGAGGAGCACGGCAGCGTCCGGACGCTGTCCGCCGAGCGAGGTTACCTGCGTGAAGCGGGCAATCTCGTCTTCCACGTCGCTTTGCTCGGGTTGCTGGTGTCCTTCGCAATCGGCAAGCTGGTCGGCTACGAGGGCCAGGTGATCGTGCTCGCCAACGGCTCACAGTTCTGCAATTCCGGCTCGCTGGCCTACGACTCCTTCCGCCCTGGCCGGTCAGTCGACGGCACCGCGCTGACCCCGTTCTGCGTTCAGGTCAACGGTTTCACGCCCACCTACCAGCCCACCGGAGCGCCGCAAGACTACCGCGCCGCCATCACGTATCAGGCACCCGGCGACATCGCCCCCGGCACGTGGCATCCCTACCTGCTGAAGGTCAACGACCCGTTGCGGATCGGCGGCACCCGGGTGTACCTGCTCGGCCACGGTTATGCGCCCCAGTTCACGGTCACCTTCCCGGACGGGCAGCAGCGCAGCGCCGTAGTGCAGTGGCCGCCGGTGGAGCTGGCCACGATGTTGTCGGAAGGCACCACCAAATTCGACCCACCCGGGGTCACGGACGACGCGGCCCGGCGTACCGGCCAGCTTGCGATCACCGGGCTGTTCGCACCGACCGCCGCATTTCGCGGTTCGCTGCTGTCCTCAGCGTTCCCGGACATGCTGGATCCAGCCGTCGCGATCGACGTGCTCAAGGGCGATCTGGGCAACAACTCCGGCCGTGGCCAGTCGATCTTCTCCATCGATCAGTCCATGGTGGACTCGGGTCGCCTGAAGCAGGTGGCGCGCCAGAACCTGCGGCCCGGTCAGCAGCTCACCCTGCCCGATCGGACGGTGGTGCACTTCGACGGGGTGACCCGATTCGTGTCGCTGCAGGTCTCCTACGATCCGACCCAGCTGTGGGTGCTCGGCTTCGCGGTGCTCGTGCTCGGTGGCCTTGGACTGTCCCTGACGGTGAAGCGCCGCCGATTGTGGGTGCGCGTCACACCCGGGGAACTGGCCGGTACCGTGGTCGAATTGGGCGGGTTGGCCCGCACCGAGGCCGCGGGCTACGGCGAGGAATTCGAGCAGATCGCTGCTGACCTACTGCCACCCGGTCGGGCACAGCCACCGGTGCCTACCGTGCTGTCGAAGGAAGGGAGATGAGCGAGTGCCGATCGACCCTGTTGTGGAGTACTACAGTGATCTCGCCTATGGCACGGCGCTGGTTCTCTATCTCCTCGCGATGGTCCTGCACGCAGTCGAATACTCAGTGACTCCAGTCCCAGTAACCACCGCAGCGGGGCGGGTGGCGGCCGAGGGCAACGGGGCGGTCGCCACCCTAGCTCCTCCTGACAGCACACCGATGCGAGGAACGCCCGAGCGGGTCGGTCGGTCCGCCGTGGCGCTTACCGGGCTTGCGGTGCTGGTGCACGCCAGCTCGTTGGCGCTGCGCGGCGCCGCGATCGGCCGCGTGCCCTGGGCCAACATGTACGAGTTCACCTCGGCGATCTGCTGGGTCGCGGTGGCCTGTTGGCTGGTCGCGTTGTACCGCCAGGGCAGTGCTGCAACTTCGTTGCGCCGCCTGGGTGGGTTCGTGTTGCTGCCCGTGGTGGTACTGATGTTCTTGGGTGGCACGGTGCTCTACGCGCGGGCTGCGCCGCTGATCCCTTCGCTGAATTCATACTGGATCACCATCCATGTCTCCGCGGCCATCACCGCGACGGGGATCCTGCTGGTATCGGGGGTGGCCAGTGCCCTGTACCTGGTCGGCGCACCGGCCGGCTCACGGATCGCCGCCCGGCTACCGGATTCCACCACCCTGGACCGGGTGGCCTACCGCACCGCGGTGGTCGCCTTCCCGATCTGGACGTTTGCGATCATCGCTGGCGCGATCTGGGCCGAGGCCGCCTGGGGCCACTATTGGGGCTGGGATCCCAAGGAGACGTGCGCTCTGGTCGCCTGGGTGGTGTATGCGGGCTACCTGCACGCCCGGGCGACGGCCGGATGGCGTGGTTCGCCAGCGGCCTGGATCAACGTTGTCGGCTTCGCGGTGATGCTGTTCAACCTGTTCTTCGTCAATATCGTCGTCGCTGGCTTACACTCCTACGCCGGGCTATAGACACTGTCGTTCATCGGAGGCAACTAGGTGTGATCGGACGACCCGACGAGCCCGCGAGCGTGGACTCGTCGCACGACCTGTCCAGCGCGCAGTTACTCCGGCAGACTCGCAAAGCCCCGCGCTCCGGTTGGCGCCGGGCGCTGTTCGTCGCGTCTGGAGGCTCCGTCAACCTCGGGCAGAGCACTGCTGAACTGCAGCGCACGGAACTGATCTCCCGGATCAACCAACCGCTCAACGGTTGTTACAAGATCGCGATGCTGAGCCTGAAGGGCGGCGTCGGCAAGACCACCATCACCGCCACGCTGGGTTCAACACTCGCGTCGTTGCGCGGTGACCGGGTGGTCGGGGTGGACGCCAACCCGGACCGGGGAACCCTGGCCCAGAAGATCCCGCTGGAGACCAGCGCCACGGTGCGGCATCTGCTCCGCGACGCCGATCGGATCCATCGCTATTCTGATATCAGGGCATATACCTCGCAGAGCTCCAGCCGCCTCGAGATCCTTGCCAGTGAGCAGGATCCTGCGGTATCCGAGGCGTTCAGCGAGGACGACTACCGGCGCACCGTGAACGTCTTGGAGCGCTTCTACAACATCGTGCTCACTGACTGCGGGACCGGGTTGATGCACTCCGCGATGAAAGGCGTGCTGGATTTGGCGCACTCCCTGGTCATCGTCTCGTCCAGCTCCATCGATGGCGCGCGTTCGGCGTCGGCCACCCTCGACTGGTTGGATGCGCACGGATATCGCGAGCTGGTTAGCCGGTCAGTCGCCGTGATCAACTCGGTGCGCCCGACCGCGGGCAAGGTTGACCTGGAGCGGGTCGCCACGCACTTCGCGGCCCGCTGCCGCTCGGTCTGCCGGATGCCCTTCGACGAGCACCTCGAAGAGGGCGGTGAGATTGATCTCGACCGTCTCGGGCACGGCGCCCGACTGGCCGCGCTGGAGCTGGCGGCGACGGTGGCCGACGACTTCCCGCAGGCGGTCACCTGGGCCCGTTCATAGCGGGGAGGATTAACTTTCGTCGTTCGGCTGCTGCCGCTTTCCGTTCAGGCCTCGGAGAAACTCCGGATCGTCGTCCGGTGCAAGTACTGAGCGCGCGTGCGGACGCTGCGGGGCCAACGCCTTCCACAGCAGCGCTGCAACCCCAGCCACCCCGATCGCCGCCATCACGTAGGTCACGGCGGCCACCTCCTCCACGTCGCCACCCAGCGTAGTAGCGTCACGAGAAGCTGGCGAACCTGTCACCCGGATGTCATCCGGCGGCCCTGCGAGAAGGGCGATCCAACGGCGCCGGGGTGGTGAGCGAGGCGAGCAGCGCACGCACCTCCGTTTCCCGGAACCGTCGGTGGCCGCCCGGGGTCCTGATGGAGCCGATCCGCCCGGCGGAGGCCCACCGGGTGACGGTTTTCGGATCCACGCGGAACAATGCCGCTACCTCCCCTGGGGTCAGTAGGCGTTCAGTGGACTGTGGCTGGGACATCGCGGGCCTCCCCAAACTCGTCGACCTCGCAGTCGGGACCTACCGGAGTATCGTGACAGGTCACGCGCCAGGTACTCGAACGGTGCTGTAGAGGTAAAGCGCCGGTAATGGGACTAAGCAGCCAAATCGGCCAGTGCAGGTGGGCGGCGTGCGGAGGCTCCTCCCCGCGCAGCAGCAGCCGCACGCCGCCCACGGTGGCGCGGCGCGTGGGTTTACGGCGAAGCCCGCCGGGGTAACCCAGACCACAGTCGTATCCTGCACGGAGAGGAGCAACCATGGCTGAGGACCGGACAAATGCACCTTCGGCGGAGGAGCTGAAGGAGCGTTTCAACAAGGTCGGGGAGGAATCCAACCTCGGCGCCGGTGAGAACGAGCCGGATCCCGCCACCGCTGAGCAGCCTCCGAGGGACATCAGTGCTGGAGATGAGAAGAGAGTCCAGACCTGAGCAGACCTGATCAAAGTTCGGCCCCTGGCCCTTCATTGGGCCAGGGGCCGATTTTTGCGATCCGCACCGGTAATGATCAAGCAGACAGTAACCGTTGGAAGAATTCGCGGTAGCGCTGGAAACTCACCCGCAAGTCCTCGGTCGATGTCGGGTTGCCGGTCTGCCCGCGGGAGACGTTGCGCTGGATCTCTTGCAATGTGCGGTCCACCAGCACGCTGGCCTCATGGACCGCAGACTGCGGGTCGTCGACGAACGTGCTCTGCACTCGTTGCCACTCGTCCCGAAGGCCAGCTGGGTCGGTAAGGAGTCCCACCCGCTCCGCACTGCCATCGGCGGCCGCTTCTGCGCTCGAGCGGTCATGCGCGCGGCCGACGGCCGTCTCATCGACGCTGGGATCGTGCGCGGGAAAACCGTGGTCGCGAGGTTCGTCTACCGAGGAGCGGGGTTCATCCACGGAAGAGCGAGCTTCGTCTACAGAAGGGCGGCGGGGTTCATCTACGGAAGAGCGGGGCTCGTCTACGGAAGAGCGGGGTTCATCTACGGAAGAGCTGTACGGCGCGTCCACCGGCGCGGTGGTCACCGGGTGGGCGGTGCTGCCGGGCGAGTCGCCTTCTTCACGGTCGGTTGCAGATGGCCGATCGAACTCGGAACCAGGAGTCGGTGCACTGGAAGTAACCGTATGGCCCTCGTCGGTGTGGCGGTCCTTTTTATCCAGGGCGCGGTTCAGCTCACTGTCGATGAAACGTCGTACTCGCCCGCCTAGACCTTCTCGCCGTTCTTGCTCTTCGGATTCCAGCTGGGTGTCCATGGGTTCCTCCGAAAGTGATGTCTCGCGTCTTAATGATCGAGCACCAGCTCGTCGAACAGCGCGCGGTAATGCACGAAGGCCTGCCGGAGCTCCTCGGTGTCAACGGCGCCAGGGCTGCCGTGATGGTCCCGTCGCGCGGCATGCGCCGCGCGGTAATGCTCAACGACCTGTGGATGGTCTGCGGCGACGAGTTCGGCGCGCTCACCAAAGTCCTCGACCGGGTAGCCACGATCGCGCATCACATCGGTGATCAGGCGATCAGCTTCGTCGAGCGCCCCTGCGGGCTGGTCGACGAAGTCAGATTGCACAGCCTCCCACCGCTGGGTGTAGCGGTCGCGGGCCGACCGATCCAGCGGGCGGATGTCCAACTGGTCACGGCGGCCGGCGACGTCGCTGAGATGCCGCGCCGCGTCCCGCTCGCTACCGCGCGCGGCCACCTCGCGGTCATACTCAGGTCCGAATCGTTCCTGCAGCCGGGCCCGGTTCCGCGAGTGCATCGCCAACGCCGCCGCCACGATCACTGCCACGATGATGATCGCAAGAATGATCCAACCGATCGTGCCCATGACCGCCTCCACGCACTTCAAGAGCTATGTCGCTGGTCGTTAAGTACCCGTTGTCCGGACTGCTACACATCTCAACGTCCCTCAGCAGTCGACTGGTCTAAGCTCAGTGGTCGTGGTGGCACCGCAGAAACCGCCGATCGGCCGAACTCTCGCTCGCGACATCGCCCTCTACAGCGTTGCCCGGCTGGCGCTGGTGACCGTCGCGGCGTTGGTGTTATTCCTGGTCGGCGTTCCACTGCTGGTATCGGCCCTGCTTGCGATGGTGCTGGCGCTTCCGCTGTCGATGGTGTTGCTGGGCGGGTTGCGGGGCCGGGTGAACACCGGGCTGGCCGTGGTCGCCGGGCGCCGGAAAGCTGAACGGGACCGGCTACGTCAGCAGCTCCATGGTGAAAAACCTGGATAGCGTCGGGTATGCGGCCACGTCATTGGTCGCTGTGAAAGCCAGTGCGGCCGCGGTGGCGGCGGCCCACACCAGCAACGCCAACCCGGTGTCCCGGAGCACGCGGATCAGCTGCGGTCCGGTTGCCCCGGCCCAGACCCGGCGGAGTGCGGGACCGGCGAAGATCACCGCGAGCAGGGCGGCCACCGCGGCCCACCGACTGACCGCCAAGCCGAGAGTCACCGCGAACGGGACGGCCACCAGCGCTGTGTAAAGCATCCTGGTCCGGTGCTCGCCGAGCCGAACCGCAAGTGTGCGCTTGGCTGTTGCGGCGTCGGTGGGAATATCGCGCAGGTTGTTGGCCACCAGCACCGCGGCCGACATCGCTCCCACCGCAACCGCCGCGAAGCCACCAGTGAGGGTGATCCGTCCGCCGACGACGTACTCGGTGCCGAGAACCGCGACCAGCCCGAAGAAGAGGAACACAGCCAGCTCACCAAGCCCGGCATAGCCGTACGGGCGAGCCCCGCCGGTGTAGTACCACGCCCCGGCAAGACACGCGGCGCCGACCACCAGCAGCCACCACTGTCCGGCGAGTGCGATCAGCGTCAGTCCGGCCACCGCGGCAACCGCGAAGCTGGCCAGCGCGGCGGTGCGTACCGCGCCGGGCGTCGCAACACCGGACCCGACCAGCCGCATCGGCCCCACCCGGAGGGCGTCGGTCCCGCGAATGCCGTCGGAGTAGTCGTTGGCGTAGTTGACCCCGATCTGTAGGGCCAGCGCCACGACCAATGCGAGCAGCGCCCGCGCCCATTGCGACCCGGCCCATTGTGATCCGGACCAGTCTGATCCGGACCAGTCTGATCCGGCACCGTGTGACGCGCCACATGCGGCGGCTGCACCCCAGCCCGCGAGCACGGGGGCGATCGAGTTGGGCAACGTGCGTGGCCGCGCCCCCTGCACCCACTGCGCCATGCTCGCCACGCTGCAACTCTACGGGGTCGCGCAGCGGGTACCCGCTGCTTGAGTACTGCTGATAGTGACGTGCGCGGCCGAGATGTACTGCTTCGGGCCGATTCGCAGCCACCGATCAGCGGGTCCGGCGCTGCCGGTGGCGGTGCACTCGACGAGCAGTTTCGCCCGCTGCGCCGCCAGTCCCACCACCGGGTACTGCGCGCCGGGGCCGCTGTAGACGGGCAGAATCGGGAGTTGCACGATGGCCGGCGCCCCGTCGTCAGTCCACAGGTACGTGACGGTGACCCAGCTGTTGTTGCGCAGCCCCAGACCGTCCAAGAAAGTTCCGTCCGCCAGGTCGATCCCGGCCGGGTTGAGCACTTTCCTGCCGAACTGGTCCAAGCCTTCGTGATACCCGTCGTCGTGAGCGGTCTGTGCCTCGGGGGTTCCCTGCGCTACGTCAGGCCAGGACTCGCGGTTCTCGGCGGGGTTCCAGTAATCATCGGTGGTGTTCCATGGACCGACGTCCCACACCGGCGCCCATTCGCACCGCCCGTTGCTCGCGCAGATCTTCACCGTGTAGTCACCCGAGCCGCGGGGGGCCAGCCCCCGGCGCGAGGGCAGCGCGACGAAATGATCCCGTTCGTGGATCACGTGCCCGTTCGCGGTGGTAGCCCCGGTGAGGCCCTCGCGGGTGGCAAAAACCCGGTAGCTGCGAGCATTGTGCGGACGGGAAGCGAGCAGCTGTATACCGGGCTGCGCGGTCAGCCGCACTGATCGCACCAGGGGGCTTACGCCATCCGGGCCGGCACGCAGCACGATGCGGGTCTGCACACCGGTCACCGCGGCGCCCAGCCGTGCGGGTGTCTTCGAGCCGGTCGCCACCCACTCGGTCCACGATCCGTCGCCG
>JAODNG010000571.1 GCA_025465385.1 Pseudonocardiales bacterium | reverse complement strand
CAGAACTACTTCCGGCTCTACGACAAGCTCGCCGGGATGACAGGTACCGCGCAGACCGAAGCCGCCGAGCTGCTCCAGATCTACAAGCTGGGTGTGGTGTCGATCCCCACCAACATGCCGATGATCCGCACCGACCACGGTGACCTGGTCTATAAGACCGAGGAGGCCAAGTTCGCGGCGGTGGTGGAGGACATCGCACAGCGCCACATCAAGGGCCAACCGGTCCTGGTCGGAACTGCAAGCGTGGAGCGCTCCGAGTACCTGTCCAAGGCACTGGTGGCCGCAGGGATCCCGCACTCGGTGCTCAACGCCAAACAGCACGACAAGGAGGCGTTGATCGTTGCCGAGGCCGGCCGCAAAGGTGCGGTCACCGTTTCCACCAACATGGCCGGCCGCGGCACCGACATCATGCTGGGCGGCAACCCGACGTTCCTCGCCGATGTCGCGCTGCGGAGCCACGGGCTTGATCCGGTAGAGACGCCGCAGGAGTACGAGGCCGCCTGGGAAACCACGGTCAACGATGCCCGGGCCGAGGTCGAGGCCGAAGCCAAGGAGGTCGTCGCCGCTGGCGGACTGTATGTCTTAGGTACCGAGCGGCACGAGTCGCGGCGCATCGACAATCAGTTGCGTGGCCGCTCCGGGCGCCAAGGCGATCCCGGTGAGTCCCGGTTCTACCTGTCCCTGCGCGATGAGCTCATGGTGCGGTTCAACGGCCCGCTGGTCGAGTCGATCATGACCCGGCTGCGGCTCGAGGACGACGTCCCGATCGAGGCCAAGATGGTCAGCAGGGCGATCCAGTCCGCACAGACCCAGGTCGAGCAGCAGAACTTCGAGATCCGCAAGAACGTCCTGAAGTACGACGAGGTCATGGACCTGCAACGCAAGGTGATCTACGCCGAGCGCCGCAGGGTTCTCGAGGGTGAAGACTTGCGTGACCAGATCGAGCACATGATGACCGATGTGATCACCGCTTACGTCAACGGCGCCACCGAGAACGGCTACGCCGAGGACTGGGACCTCGACCAGCTGTGGTCGGCGCTGAAGACGCTGTATCCCATCGGCATCAAGTACGAGTCCATCGCCGACGACACCGGTGACCTGACCCGGGAGACGCTGCTGGCTGCCGTGCTCGACGACGCGCGGGCGGCGTACTCCCGGCGCGAGGCAGAGCTCGCCGAGATGGCCGGTCCGGACGCGATGCGGGAGCTGGAGCGTCGCGTGGTGCTCTCGGTGCTGGACCGCAAGTGGCGCGAGCACCTCTACGAGATGGACTATCTCAAGGAGGGCATCGGGCTGCGCGCGATGGCCCAGCGTGACCCGCTCGTGGAGTACAAGCGCGAGGGCTTCGTGATGTTCAGCGCGCTGCTCGAGGCGTTGAAAGAGGAATCCGTCGGGTTCCTGTTCAACGTTGCAGTCCAGGTCGCCGAGCCGGAACTAGTCGAGGACCCGTCGCAGGCCCCGCTGGCCTCGGCGCCGGCCCCGGCCCCGCTGGCGCCCGCGCCGGCCGGTTCAGCCCTCTCGCAGCTTGACGGCCAAGCCGATGACGGTGGTCTTCCCGCGACACTGGGCGGCTCATCCGCGCCGAGCAACGGCGGCGTGGAGCAGCGACAGTCCCCGCCGCTTACCTACACCGGACCAACCGAGGATGGCGGCACCGAAGTGCGGGGCCGGGGTCGCCACGCCGGCAACGACACCGGCGGACCCGCCCGCAACGCGCCCTGCCCATGCGGTTCCGGCAAGAAATACAAGCGCTGCCACGGCGCCCCCACCACAACCCCGTCCTGAGCAGGGCCGGCACTGAGCGCGCTGCGCCTCGGGAATGGGAGCGCTCATCACGTCAGCGGCCGGTGTTGTTGGTTGTGCCGGCGACCGTTGGCCGCTTTGAAGTCTCCGGTAGTCAGGCGCAGCTGCAGGGCGGTGCACTGCCAACGGTTGCCGTGTTTGTCGAAGCGGGCGGCAAGCGCCCGAACGCCGGTGGTCAGCGTCACCAGGGCGACCGCCTCTAGCGCACCGCCCGCATGGTGCTGGGCGAGCACTTTGCGCACCCGTGGTTTCAGATGGCCGGCGGTCATCTGCAGCGATACCAGGTAGGTCAGCAGATCAGGACCCAACACAGCGGACAGCTGTCGCGCCGGACGCCGGCCGCCGAGGATCTCCACCGCGGCCCGCAGCACCCGATCAGCCAGGACGGCCGCGGCGGGATCGGCTGCTGGTAGCGCCGTGGCCGGCGGCAGCGTGACCGTGGCCGGCGTCGCGCGTGGCAGGACGTCCACCAAGCGGCGCAGCACCGGCCGTTGCGGTAGCTGGGGATATGGCTCGGCGATGCTTGCGGTCAACGAAAGTCTCCTCGTCTGAAACGACCACGCGAGTTGCGCGCAGCCGGTCGACGGCGGAGCCGGAGACGCCGTGTTCGAACGGTCGGGGGCGACTGTGCCGCAGACCGTGGCCACCGGGTCGGAGGAGGGGCAACGATCCGGTGGGACGGAAGTATGCGTGAGATCGAGGCGGCTGTCGTCGAATGTCGCCGAACCGGGTGGGATCCGTGCGTGATCGGCTTACTTCGGTATCTGGCGGCGGCGGGCCCACTCGAAGCACACCACCGCAGCGGCGCTGGCCACGTTGAGTGACTCGACGTTGCCGGCCATCGGGATGGCGACCCAGCCGGTGAGCTGCGCAGCGACGGCCGGGGAGATGCCCGTGGTCTCGTTGCCCAGAACGTAGGCCACCTGCGCCGGTGGTGGGTCGCCGAACAGTGATTCGGCGCCCGGTGCCGAACCCGCCAGTCCGAGTACTCCGAACCCGGCGGCGCGCAGGGTGGTGCAGGCTAGCTCGGCGGTAGCACTGCGGAGCACCGGGGCATGGAAGGCCACCCCAGCCGAAGCCTTGATCACCAGCGGATCGATCGCCGGCACTCCTCGGCGCGGCAGCACCACGCCGTCGATTCCTGCTGCCGTCGCAGTGCGCAGGATCATGCCCACGTTGGCCGGATTGGTGATCGCGTCGAGCACGAGGACCGCCGCCGGGCTGCGCAAAGTCTGCAGCGCATGATCCAGCGGGCGCATCCGGGGCGCCACCACATCGGCCAGGATCCCCTGGTCGTGCCGGCCATTGCCCGCGAGCACCTTCACCCGGTGCGCTGACGCCCGCTGCACCGGCACCCTCCGGCGCGCCGCTGCGTCCAGGATCTCCTGCATGGTGTCGCCGCGGGCGTGCTCGGCCACGATCACCTTGTCGATGGACAGCGCCGGGTCGATCAGCGCTTCCAACACCGGTTTGCGGCCGTAGACGGTGATGAAGGTGTCCCGTGGGCTGGCGGCATGCTGGCCGCTCGGGACGCGGAACTGCTTGTCGCGCGGAGGCACAGGATGAAGGGTAAGCCGACGTCCACGGTGGGCGGTGATCTACTCTGGATGTCCGCAGAGAGGGGCGCTGTTTCGCCGATGAGGGTCTATATCCCCGCTACGCTCTCGATGCTGCGAACACTGGTCGATTCCGGGGAGCTGATGCCGGTCGCCGGCACCGCATTCGCGCTAACGCCGATGCTTCGCGAGTCCTACGCCGCCGGAGACACCGAAGAGCTGGAATACGTGGCGATGAACGAGGCGGCCCGAGCCTCGCTGCGGCTGTTGGCCCCCGAGCTCGAGGATGACCCGGGGACGCTGGCGCGTCGCGTCGTGGTGGCCGCCGACGTCGAGCCGGTGCGGTTGCGTCCCGATCTCGACGATGCCGTCGTCACGATCACCGGGGCGGTCGAGGCCTGCGCGGTGGCTGCCGTGCACGTCGACGTAGCGGAGGCGGAGGATGCGGTGCGCGCGGCGGTCGCGGTGGTCGACGCTGCTGATCTCGGTGACCCGGACGCCGAGTTCGCGCTCGGCGACGTGGAGGACCACGACATGGCCTGGTACGCCACCCAGGAGATCGCTTTCCTGCTCGAACTGCTGTGAAACCGTGAGTAGGCTCGTCACGATGGACGCGATCACGTCGCCTCCGAGCCCGCGCAATGAACCCGTGCGAAGCTACCCGCCAGGCAGTTCGGAACGCGCCTCGCTGACTCGGGCGCTCGCTGAGCTGGCGGCCCAGCGCACTGAACTGACCATGACCATCGGCGGTGTCCAGCGGATGGCGGGCGGAGATCGGTTCGATGTGGTGACCCCCCACCGGCACGGCCACGTGCTGGGCACCAGCGCGCAGGCCAGCGCCGCCGACGTCGCCGATGCCCTTCGGGCCGCGATGCAGGCCGCCCCGGCCTGGCGCGAGCTGTCCTTCGACGACCGTGCCGCAATACTGCTGCGCGCCGCGGACCTCGCTGCCGGCCCATGGCGTGACCCGCTCAACGCCGCCACCATGCTGGGCCAGTCGAAGTCGGTGCAGCAGGCTGAGATCGACGCGGCCTGCGAGCTGATCGACTTCTGGCGGTTCAACGTCCACTACGGCCGCCAGATCCTGGCGCAGCAGCCGAACTCGGCACCCGGCGAGTGGAATCGGATGGATTACCGCCCTTTGGATGGGTTCGTCACCGCGATCACCCCGTTCAACTTCACCGCGATCGCCGCCAACCTGCCGACCGCGCCCGCGCTGATGGGCAACACGGTGGTGTGGAAGCCGACACC
>JAODNG010000564.1 GCA_025465385.1 Pseudonocardiales bacterium | reverse complement strand
TTGTGGTGCGAGCGTTGGTGGCTCGAACCGTGGGTCACAAGGGTTGAAGGTGATGCACGGATTGGGACACCCAGCAAGATCGCTTCGTGACGGAGTACCCCAGCGGGCACTGATCACCTTCGGTGGTGAGCGGAAACCGGCGAAGCTAGACGTCGGCGCGCGGGCACTCGGCGGCAATACAACGACGCACTAGCCCAGCGTGCCCGCTGCCTGTGCTTCCCCATGCAACTGTGCCGTCAGCGAGCTCATCCGTGCTTGCCTGGGGTGACAGCTTTTTTACCGTCGGCCCTACTCGCGGGGTCGCGCTCGCGGCGGACGGTCGGCTTTTTTCCCTTGATGGTGGTGCGCCGCAGAGCTGAGATCACCTCGCCGGCCGCGGACTCGGGCACCTCCACTAGGGAGAAGCGATCGGCGATCTCGATCCCCCCGATGTCGCGACCACCGAGACGGGACTCCCCGGTTATCGCGCCGACCAGGTCCTGTGGCCGGATCCCGGTGCTGCGCCCGACACCGAGGAAGATGCGCGTCATCCCACCTGTCCGGGCCCGGCCGCGCTGCCCTTCGCGCCCATCGGCACCACGGAGATCTGGTCGCTTGCGCCCCGGCACCTCGGCGACCTCGGGGAACTCCTCTTCGTCGGCCTCGCCCCCAAGGGACTCGTGAGCCAACTTCACCGCAGCGAGCGCCACCTCCATGACATCGAACTCGTCAGTGAGCGTCTCGACCACCACACGGAAGCGCTCCAGGTCGTCGGCTAGGAGGCTTTCCTGCAGCGCGGCGCGGGTTAGCTCCAGGCGTCGTGCGCGCAGATCGGCGATCGTGGGTACCTTCCCCACCGTGATCCGCTGCTTCGTCACCCGCTCGATCGCCTTGAGCATCCGGTGCTCCCGCGGCTCCGCCAAGGTGATTGCCACACCCTCGCGGCCGGCGCGGCCTACCCTGCCGATGCGATGTACGTACGCGTCGGGCGCTGAAGGAACGTTGTAGTTGACGACGTGGGTCAGTTGCTCGATGTCGAGCCCACGAGCGGCCAGGTCAGTGGCGATGAGCAGGTCCGCGGTCCCGTTGCGCAGGCGCCCCATTACCCTGTCGCGTTGGTCTTGGCCCATCCCACCGTGCAATGCCTCGGCGCGGTAGCCGCGTCCGTTCAAGGTCTCGGTGAGCTCGTCGACCTCTTCCCGAGTCCGGCAGAAAACGATCGCCGCCGAGGGCGCCTCCACGTCCAACACTCGTCCGAGAGCAGCGGGCTTTTGCACGCGGGTGACCACATACGCGCACTGCCTCACCAGCGGGCCGGTACCTGCGGCCGTCGCCTCGCGGCCCATCTCAATCCGGACCGGATCACGCAGGTGGCGGCGAGCGATCCGGTCGACGCGAGACGGCATCGTCGCGGAGAACAGCACGGTCTGCCGATCCTCAGGAGTGCCGTCGAGGATCGCCTCGATGTCTTCGGCGAACCCCATATCGAGCATCTCATCCGCCTCATCGAGCACGATCGTCTCCACACCGCCCAGACGAAGGGTCCCACGACCGATATGGTCAATTGCGCGGCCAGGTGTGGCGACCACGACATCGACCCCGCGTTCCAGCACCCGCAGCTGCCGGCCGATCGGCTGCCCGCCATAGATTGGCAGGACGCGGACGCCAAGATCACGGCCGTAGCGGTGGAACGCTTGTGAGACCTGCATGGCCAGCTCACGCGTGGGTACGAGCACCAGCGCCACCGGCGCCGCACCTCGCCGGTCACCGGACATTCGCTGTAACACCGGCAACGCGAACGCCGCCGTCTTTCCCGTCCCCGTCGCGGCCTGACCGAGCAGGTCACGCCCCTGCAGCAACGGCGGGATCGCCTCGCGCTGGATTGGCGTGGGCTCCTCATAGCCAAGCGCAGCCAGCGCATGCAGCAACTCGGGCCGCAGCGCCAGATCGGCGAAGCCCGCCGCGTCCTCGGACGTGTTCAAACTCATCATCGCCCTCCTGGTCCTGCTCCCGTCCATCCATGCTCCCCTAACAGCACTCCCCCGTGCCCCGAGGGAGCCGCGAGCGCCTCCAGGTGGCCATGCTGATCAGAACTCGGTGCGTGAGCGCGGCGATGGGGGCGCCCGGATCGGTGCGGGTAGGTCCGCTTCTTGGCCGCCAGGCGGCGGTGCCATCGCAAGGTGGTCCCCGGAGTGATCAGGTAACCTGCGACCGTAGTTGAACCACCTCGAGTACTCCGTCATGGCGCTCTCGACATTTCTTACACCAGGTGGGCAACGTGCTACGCCAGAGATGTGCGGTTTTGTGAAATGGAGCCCAGCCCACTCCGGAATACCGCCTACCCGCTCACCGCCTGCAGATCCGCTAGTACCTGCTTGACGTGTTCCTGTCCTGCATCCCGAGCGAACTTCTCAGTTACGTACGCCCACGTGGCACTCCACCCACATGAGCAGGTAGGCCGGCTCACCTCACGCTTGCCTAGCCTTTCTGGGCGGATCGTGATGCTATGAGTAATGCTATTGATCTTCCTGCTCCTTCCAGAGGAATCCTTTACACTCGATCGACTTGGGATCCTGTCCCTCGTGACGTGGAATTTACCTGTGACGACGGACGAGAACACCACGCGGGTCACTCTCTAACCGCGGATGCCCATCGTGTCAGTCAGTCATTCAGCCGGAAACCGCCGACACTCAGCCGCTGCCTCGCCCTTGCCCGGGAGCGTTCAGCTGACGTCGTCTCGGCGTTGTCCATCGAACTTCGCACTAAGGCGCGAATCCGCCATCGTAGATCTCGTCCCAACGCAGGTCCCCGTCGAGCCTGTTCTCGCCGTCGAGGTCCCTCGTCGTCGACATTATCTGTATGACGGCGAACTACCACCTCCCACGCGACAATATCACCCGCCGAGAACAGATGCCGGTTGTCTTCGGTGACCACATACCCAGCTCGCGCCGCGCCTCGATGAGCGCAGGATCAACTCCTGTATCCCCAACCAGCTTGCGCAGTCCCTCGGTCGTCTCCCGAACTACCTTCCGCCCTCGGGGGTGAGCAGAACGGGGTGCGGTATGGCTGAGCTGACCCCGGGCGGGCTACAGATCGCGGTCGAGGATCGCGGCCGGGTCGGCCAGCATCGAGGATCGGCCGCCGCGGTGCTGCAGCCGCTGCGCCGGGTAGTGCCGTTCCAGGCCGCCTGGATCACCCTGCTCGACCCGGAGTGCTGCGAATAGATGCCGCCGACACCGCGGCGCATCCCACCGAGGCGGCCCGGGATCTGATCGGTACGCTGGTCCACTGCTCGGAAACCAATGGACGATCGCCGACCGCGGAGCGACCGTCCTGGGCATCGACTTCACCAATGACCTGGTGCTGCAGATTCGCGACCTCTCTTACCCAGATACGCAGCTGATCCGGCTCGGCGGTCAGAACTTCGGCCACTGCCGGTGCCAATCGACTGAGTTATGACGACCATGGCTTTGGTGCTCTACGACGCTGGGCGAACACCACCACACCGGCTGGGCCGGACGGGCCGACACGAAGGCGGTCACGAATCGAGGGCCGCCAACTCGTGCCGACGCCCATACGCACCGATGACGTGTACGCACCGGCGAGAGCGGGTACCGAAGTGGCTAGCAGTCAGGGAACGATGAGGTGGGGCTGATGATCGACTGGAATCGGATCGTCCGCGGGTCGGGTAGTCAGTGGTCTGGCCGTGGGCCGGCCCGCGGAGCTGCGGGCGCCCGGGTCGGGTCGCTACGCCGCTCTGACTAGCCAGCCTGCGTCGCCGCAGCACTGGACCGCGAAAGGGAGCTCGATTCGTTCAGGCACTTCCGCAGGGCAACAACCGCATCGGGCGCTTGCTCCTCGGACCGGAGAGTGACGAGGACAAATGTGCGGCGGCCGAGGGTTGATCGCATCGGCGATCGTGCGCAGTACCTCCAGCGCCATGTTGTCAGTACAGAGGTCCGGCCCGAAATTAGTCCGGCCACAACACCTCGGCGGTCAACGACGATGTGAGCGAGGGGGACGACGATGCGAGTGCTCGTGACCGGTTGGTCGTCATTCCAGGATGGCGAAGCGACTGCAGGAGATGTGCTCAGTATGGACGCGGTGAGCGATTCACTTATCAAAGCTGGAATTGCCGTTGATGTCGCCTGGAGCCCGGGATTGCGGCCCGACGGCCTGCGCTTGGAGTGCACCGACCCGAACGCGTATACCCATCTGCTGTTTGTCTGCGGTCCCGTTCATGGCCGACAGGTCCAGCAGCTACACGAGCGCTTCGCGTGCTGCCGGAGGATCGCCGTAGGAGTCTCGATTGTGGTGCCCAATGATTCTGCCGTCACCGGATTCCATGAGGTCATTGCGCGAGACGCGGCAGGCATCACTGCGCACCGTGATCTGGCGGCCGGCCCGCACTGTGCGCAGGTACCGGTGGTCGGAGTGGTACTCGCGCATACCCAGCCCGAGTACGGGAACCGGCAGCGCCACGACGACGTCCATGCCACGCTGACGTCCTGGCTGGGCCGGCAAGACTGCGGCCTGGTGCTTTTTGATACCCGGCTGGATGGCCGAGACTGGCGGTTCCCCCGAACTCCGGATCAGTTGGAATCGATCATCAAGCGGTTAGATATGGTGGTGACCAGCCGTATGCACGGGTTGGTGCTGGCGCTGAAAAACGGAGTACCGGCCTTGGCTGTCGACCCAATCGCCGAGGGCGCCAAAGTCAGTGCACAGGCCGCAGTCTGGGGTTGGCCGGCGGTGGTGGCAGCTGACACGCTCACCGAAGCGGACCTGGACCACTGGTGGAGCTGGTGCCGGGCCGCTGAGGGCCAGGCGCAGGCGGGCCGCTGCGCGCGGAATGCCTCCCAGGAGACCCTCGTTGCGCTGTTGCTCCAGTCCATTACAGAATTCTGACCTAGAGCGCATTCTCCGGTTCGGATTCTGTTCCAGGATCGCGAGCACCAGCGGTGTGACGGGTGCGGAGAGCTCAGTGCCCGTACGTGTGCACGCAGCTTCGCGCTGACTAATGGGCCGCAACTCGCAGGACCACGGACGACCCACGTCCCACTGCGCCACTTAGTCGTGCTGGGGAGCACGGAACTCTGGTGTTAACGGGTCGACCTCGTCATCGGCGTCGAGCGAATCGATCGGCAGGACGGAGTCGTCCCTGACTGCCCTTGCTGCAGCCGGCGAATCCTCAACAGCCTCAATCCGGCTCTCCGATTCCGGAGAAGCTGCGAGGACTGCCCATTCCTCCGGGCGCAGAGGACGTTCATCACGCTGCTCGCCCGGCTCACCGTCGTCGCTGCCGGTTGCCATCGCGGTATCCGGCACCGGCGCGCAGCATGGATCGAACTTGCCATCGTCGGTCACGGTGCATCTCCTTATCGCCCCAGCGCACCGCTGGAGCCCACCTCGGGTACCCAAGGGCGTGATGGTCTGCACGGGACACACTCGGATCATTGCTAGCGCGGCCGGACGCAGGCCGTGATACCAGCGCGACGCCTGCTCGTGTGAACCGTCCGCGATCAGCGGCCAGCTCAATCGCCTACGCTAAAGCATGCTGACCCCGCTGATCGCCGACGCGCTGGATCCGATGCTCGCAGCGGGGTACTGGCGCGGATCGTCCACGGCGCCGTCGCAGGGGTAGTGCTCACTTGGCTGGCAACGCCTCGACTTGCCCGGTCTGCCGGGACACTGCTCGCCGGATCCCGGGCTTCACGGGAGGGTGAGCGACCGCGCAGTGGGTTGAGGTGGGTAAGGCCGTCAGGGTTGAGTCCGTCTAGCTATTGGGCCGGTTGGTGAGCTTGTCGCGCAACCGGTCTACTAGCCCGACGCCGGGTCCAACGATCTTGTGG
>JAODNG010000559.1 GCA_025465385.1 Pseudonocardiales bacterium | reverse complement strand
AGCTGATCTCTTCTGGCGTGCTTGAGCAGCAACACAGTCCCGAGCAGAAGGCCGCCCTGACCCGGTTGGAAACACTGCTTGCGCTGGTCGAAGGGTGGGTCGACGTCGTCGTCGCGGACGCATTGGGCGAACGACTCCCAGGTTCGGATGCGCTGCGAGAGACGCTTCGCCGGCGGCGCGCCTCTGGAGGGCCGGCCGAGCATACCTTCGCCACGCTAGTCGGTTTGGAACTGCGACCCCGCAAGCTCCGGGTTGCTGCGCAGCTGTGGCGACAGCTCACCGACCAGCAGGGCATCGAGGGCCGTGACGCGCTGTGGAACCATCCGGATCTGCTGCCCACGACCGCGGACCTCGATGATTCCGCCGCGTTCGTCGACCGGGCGGCCAGAAATGCCACCGACCTGGATGATCCGATCGCCGCTCTGGAGCGCACCGCGGGGCAGGCACCCCGCGAGCAGCTCCCCCCCGACCCTGAGGATTCCGGCGACGATCCACCCCCGCGCCGCACGGAGTGACGCCGACAAGTACCGAGCTATGCACACGTTGTCCACACCTGTGGACAACGTGTGGACAGTCATTTGATCCATCAAGTGGCACCATCCAGGATTGCGCCATGAGTTCGCCGCACTCACCTGCCGCCTTGTCCACCGCGATGCTGTCTGACGCTCTTCCGTGTGAAGTTCCAGACCGGCTCAGGCTCGCGCCGGGCCGGGTCGCACTCTGGCGTTCTCCCAGTTGCCTACAGCTCGGGCTGGATCAGCAGCGCGCGATGGTCCTTGATGATGTGCCGGCACCTCTGGCGAGGTTGCTCAAGCGGATGGACGGCATCCGCAGCACCGCCGAGCTGGTCACGGAGGCGCAGGCAGCCGGATGCTCCCGTCGCGACGTCCTGATGATGCTTGCTGATCTGCACCGTTGCGGCTTGGTGCAGGAGGCGTCGGCTGCCGACCATGGCGCCCCAGGCTGGCACCGCGTTGCTCTGGCCACCGAGGCGGCCAGCTGGTCGATACACGCGACCCGCGCGACGCGACACGTGCTGGGCACGCGGCGGGAAGCTAGCGTGCGGGTGATTGGATCCGGGCGGGTGGCGGTGGCTGTGGCCACCGCTCTCGCCGCGGCCGGCGTTGGTCACTTGGCCTTGCATGCCTCCGGCGCGGTCACGGCCGCTGACCTCGGCACCGGCTACCTTCCGAGCGATCTGGGCAAGACCCGCGCGGCGGCGTCGGCCGATGCGGTGCGTCGCGCTGCGCCGGATGTGAACGTCGCCGCTCGCCGCCAGCCAGACCTAATCGTGCTGTGCGACGTAGTGGTCCCCGAGCCAGCGATGATCGCCGAACTGCACGAGACCGGAATTGCCCACTTGATCGGCTATGCCCACGAAGGCACTGCGATGGTGGGCCCGCTGGTGTGGCCGGGGCGTAGCAGCTGCCTGCGTTGCGCGGAGCTGCACCGGGCTGAGGTGGACCTGGCCTGGCCGAAACTCGCGGCCCAGCTCGTCGGGCTGGTTGCGACTGCCGGATTGGCCTGCACCCAGTTGGCTGCCGCATTCACTGTCGAGCAGGTGCTTGCTGCGCTTGCCGGGCCAGCTGCTGGCATGCCCGTCCCGCCGACGTGGGGCGCCGCGCTGGAATTGGATGCCGTACGCGGCACCCTGCGGCGGCATCCGCGACCAACCCATCCACGCTGCGGTTGCGGCGCTAGATGATGCCTCGATGCCACTACTGCGCGGAGCGCAGCCGGGAGACAATCACCCCGTGACCGACATCCCGCGCAGCGCCACGCAGCGAACCGCTCGGCTCGCGAGCCTCCCGCTCGGGGTGGCCGGGCGGGTCGCCGCGGGGTGGGGGCGGCGGCTGGCGGGGCACGATGCTCAGGTCGTCAACGCCGAGCTCAGCGCGCGCACCGCCGAGCAACTCTTCGCAGTGCTCGGTGAGCTCAAAGGCGGCGCGATGAAGTTCGGCCAGGCGCTGAGCGTGTTCGAAGCGGCGATCCCCGAGCAGCTGGCGGCACCGTACCGGGAAGCCCTGACGAAACTGCAGTCCGCCGCACCACCGATGTCGCCACAGTCCGTGCAGCGGGTGCTCGACGAGCAGCTCGGCTCGGGGTGGCGTCGCCGCTTCGCCGAGTTCTCCGACGAACCTACGGCCGCGGCCAGCATCGGGCAGGTGCACCGAGCGGTGTGGCATGACGGCCGTGACGTCGCGGTGAAAGTGCAGTACCCAGGCGCAGGCGAGGCACTGCGCTCGGACCTGCGGCAGCTGCAGAGGTTCAGCCGGCTGTTCCAGGCGATCGTTCCTGGCCTGGAGGTCAAACCGCTGCTCACCGAGTTGCGTGACCGGATGGTCGAGGAGCTCGACTACCGTGACGAGGCCGATAACCAGCGAATTTTCGCGGCCGCGTTCCGTGGCCACCCCGAAATCGCCGTGCCCGCTATCGTCGCTAGCTCGCCAAAGGTGATGGTGTCGCAGTGGGTCGCGGGAACCCCGTTGGCAGAGATCATCCGTAGTGGCTCGCGGACCGAGCGAGACGACATCGGTACCAAGCTGTCACTGTTTCACTCTTCGGCCCCCACCATCACCGGGTTGCTGCACGCGGATCCGCACCCGGGCAACTTCCTGCGGCTGAACGATGGGCGGCTGGGGGTACTGGACTTCGGCGCCGCGGCGAAGCTACCCGGCGGCCCACCGCGCACCCTGGGCGTCGCCACCCGGCTGGCTGTCGAGGAGCGATCGGAGGAGCTGCTCGAGCTGCTGCGCTCGGAGGGCTTCATCCAGCCGGGCATGCAGCTACAGGCCGAGGATGTGCTGGCTTACCTCAGCCCCTTCGCCGATCCGGTACGCACCGATACCTTCCACTTCACCCGGGCCTGGATGCAGGCCCAAGCCGAGCGTGTTGGTGACTTCTCCGGCCCGGACTTCCGGACCGGGCGAGCG
This sequence comes from Pseudonocardiales bacterium, assembly GCA_025465385.1. Taxonomy (GTDB): domain Bacteria; phylum Actinomycetota; class Actinomycetes; order Mycobacteriales; family Pseudonocardiaceae. Next base: position 2,758 of record JAODNG010000559.1, on the reverse strand, counting down.
CTGAACCTGCCGCCCAGCTACCTGCTGATCCACCGGGTGAGCACTGGGACTTTCGGCGTGCTGTGCCAGCTCGACGCCACGGTGCCGCTGCGCGGGATCGCTCAGCGCTGGCAACCAGGTTTCGCCAGCTAACCGTCCGACGCGACTACGCGCTTGCCTGCGTCTGTTCCCGCTGCACCTCGTCATCGACGCTGCCTCCGTCGCGCAGCCGCACGATCCGGTTGGCGAAGCCGGCGACCTCCTCTTCGTGCGTAATAAGCACAACCGTGCAGCCGGCATCGTTTAGTTCACCGAGCAACTTCATTATCTCTCGGCTGGAAGTGGTGTCGAGGTTGCCGGTGGGCTCATCGGCGAGCAGGATTGCGGGATCGTTGATCAGCGCGCGTGCGATCGCCACCCGTTGCTGTTGGCCGCCGGATAACTCATTGGGCATGTGTCTCTGACGCTCACCCAGCCCGACCTGCTCCAACGCCAGCCGAGCCGGGATGAGCCGATCCCGGATGCCGGCGTAGATCAACGGAAGTTCGACGTTTCGTGCTGCGGTGGTGCGTGGAATCAGATTGAATGACTGGAATACGAACCCGGTCTTGCGACTGCGAACCTTGGCCAGCTGGTTGTTGGACAGCCGGCTGACGTCGGTGCCGTCAAGCAGGTAACGCCCGCTGGTGGGGATATCCAGACAGCCCAGGATGTTCATGAGCGTACTCTTGCCCGATCCGGACGGACCCATGATGGCGACCATTTCACCGTCGTTTATGACCAAGTCTAGGCCGTGGAGTACCGGCAGCGACTTGTCCCATCTGGTACGCCTTGGCGATGTTCTCAAGCCGGATCATTCCGCTCATTTACTGAATTTTCACCGCCCGCCAGAACCGGCGTGTCAACGAGGCGGCCCAATTCTGCGGTAGCGACCTCAAGCGAGCGTTAACTCGGACACACCGGTGCCCCGTGCCCCGCCCTTGCTTTTCGTGGAGGGTACTCCCGCATTGCCGCGAACGTGTGACTCTGGACACGCTATTGACTGCGACGCGCACACAGTGTGGGAGCGACCACTCACGCATCGTGATGAAAGTCGAGAATTCGCTGGGAATTCACTTGACACCTTGCCTGCGGCGCCGCTGACCGGTTATGCCTGAACAGTGTCCTGGACGGGCAGCGGGGTGTCGCGCAATCGGACGAAGGTCAGCAGATGAACCTGCGAGAGGCGTTGCTCATTGCGCTTCGCGGGTTACGTGCTCACCGGCTGCGCTCCGCGTTGACCATGCTTGGCCTCATCATCGGAGTCTCGGCGGTGGTCTTGCTGGTCGCCTGCGGCCAGGGGGTGCAGAACTCGGTCAATGCGCGCATCGAACCGATCGCCAACAACATCACCATCGTGCCGCAGGCCGCCAACCTGCCTGATGGGCCGCCCGCACAGAACCTGACCGACGCCGACGTCACCGCGCTGCAGGACGCACCTGCGGTCGCCACGGTCACTCCAGCCTCCACCGGCACAGCGCCGATCGTGAGCAACAGCGTCACGCTCCTGTCGGCGACCACGATCGGCACCACCGATATCTGGGCCAAGACGAACAACCGAGACTTTCGGGCTGGGTCGTTCTTCGACGCGGCCCAGTACCACTCCAGCGCCAGGGTGGTGGTCCTGGGTCCTACTGTCGCGACCACCCTGTTCGGTGGGCCAGCAGCGGCGCTGGATCGGACAGTGCAGATCAATCATGTGCCTTTCCGGGTCATCGGTGTTATGCAGTCCTACGGACAGCAGCTCGACAAGACTGCGGTCATGCCACTGACTACCGGCCGCCGCTACATCTTCGGCCCCGGCATCGGCGTCGGCAATACTGTGAACCAGATCACCGTGCAAGCCCCTCAACAAGCCGACGTGCCCGCCGCCATCGCCCAGATAACCAGCATTCTCGACGCCCGCCACCACATCACAGACCTCCGCCGGCAGGATTTCCAAGTGCAATCGTTGGGACGCCGGCTCGACACCTTCAATCAGATTGTGCGGATCCTCGTCTTGTTCACCCCGGCCGTCGCGGCGCTCTCGCTCGTGGTCGGCGGTATCGGAGTCCTGAACATTATGCTGGTCTCGGTCACCGAACGGACCCGAGAGATCGGGATTCGCAAAGCGATTGGCGCCACCAGCCGCGCCATACTCGAACAGTTCCTCATCGAGTCCGTCGTCCTGGCCGGTCTCGGTGGCCTCATCGGTGTAGGCGTCGGGATTGGGCTGTCCATGCTTATCGGCAGCATCGCACCGGCCTTCGACCCGGCCTCCGGCGCCCTGGCCGGGTTTACCCCCGTCCTATCTATTCTGCCTGTGGTGGTGTCATTCGCGATCAGCCTCGCGATCGGACTTATCGCCGGCGGTTACCCGGCCTACCGCGCCGCCCGGCTACTGCCGATCGAAGCCCTCAGATACCAGTAAGGCGCAGTTTGCGCGCCAGCTGACTAGAGGCGTTCCGTGGCGTGGCTGGAGCGCTGATCGGCGTAGCGGGCCAGCCGCTGCCACCGACGAGCGGTCGCCAGCCGCCGGGCGAGCCGTTCGCGGCGAGCCCGGAGTTGGTCGTCACGCATTCGGTCCCGGGCGAGTATTTCGTGCAGCAACATGTCGTCGTGCTCCAGCCAGGTGATGTGATCGATGGCAGCGCAGTCGCTGCGACAGCGCAGGGTTGGTCGTCGTGGTGGGCACGCGGGCCCGGGTTGGGGGCTCTTGAAGAGCCCCCAACGGGTTAGGCGGCGGTTTCCCGTTCGGCGC
>JAODNG010000517.1 GCA_025465385.1 Pseudonocardiales bacterium | reverse complement strand
GAAGAGGCGGACCGGTAAGCATGTCCAGCTCCCCGGTGACGTAGACGACCATGGCTGAGCGCCCGAGCTGGCGCACGTCTACCGAGAGCAGCTCTGTGTCGTCGAGGTAAGTGGGAGACTGAGAGTTCGGCTCGGGTTGAACCGGGAGGTCGGGGACTCCTTCAGCGACCATAAGCACCTCTTTCCCAAGCTCCTCCGAACGCGAGTTCACACCGTTGCAAGGCCAGGCCAGCCTCCCTCAGCGGGCGGTCAACGGCAATCGAAAGTACCCAAATGGGCTTGGTCGTCCTGCCGTTCACTCAAGTCGGGGCTTGCTCCGTCTGGGTGGTAGTTGTCCTGGCCATCTTGCTCCATGAGCAGGATGGCACCGCTGGCCGAACCATCGGTGCCGTTGAGGGCGCTGCCTACCACTCGTATCAGTATCGGGCGGCCGCGTCGATTGACTGCGGGGAGAACTATTTCGTGCTGGCCGCCGTCACCGGTGAGGGTCCGACGGATCAGCGGGCGCAGCTCCTGAGTCGGCAATCCGATGTCCAGATTGAGGAAGTGCTGGCCGATGATCTCGTCTTTCCGTAGCCCCCACAGATCCTCGGCGCGCCGGTTCCACACTAGGACGCGCATCTCCGGATCCAGCACTGCCACTCCCGAACGCAGCCCGGTCAGTATCGTTTCCAAAAACTGTTTGGCTTGATTGAGGTCGTCGGTCCTGTCGTGCAGCTCATCGTTGATGACGTGGAGCTGGTCGTTGGTGGACTGAAGCTCCTCATTCATCGTTTCCAGTTCCTCGTTGGTGGACTGTAGCTCCTCGTTTGTGGTTTCTAACTCCTCGATGGTGGACTGAAGTTCCTCGTTGGTGGTTTCCAGCTCTTCGTTGGTGGACTGCAGTTCCTCGTAAGCCGCTTCCAGCTGGCGGTTGGTCTGCTGTAGCTCCTCGCGCAGCCGCCGTGACCCGGTGACATCGTGAAAGCTCAGGATCACCCCGAGCAGACCGGCGTCGGCGTCGGTGAGCGGGCTGACCTGAACCTCGAGATGTAGCGTCTCAGCACCGCGTAGGTATGCGATATCAGCTACCCGCATGGTGCGCCTCTCGAGGTGCGCCTGTTCGATATAGCGGCGCAGTTCCACCGGGCGATAGGACAGGGCGACGTCGCTGAACGGCCGGCCCACATCGCGGTTGGACACACCGAACAGCGTCTCGGCCTGCCGGTTGCACAGCGCGATCAAGCCGTCCGCGGTGACGACGACCTGGGCGAGTGGGCTGGCCAGCAGCGCAGCATGGCGCAGCAGATCCAGGCCACCCATCTGAGGTCTGGCTTGCGGCGACGGCGCCTCGGCCAGGACCGCGCTGTGCTGCGGTACCTTGCGAAACACTCGGCGCTTGAGGTCGATGGGTTGGAAAAGCTCGGTATGCGACAGCAGCATCTCGGCCTTACCCAAATACAGCACCCCAGCCGGCGCGAGCGCGAAATGTAACCGAGATAAAATGCGTGATTGCGTCTCGGCGTTGAAGTACATCAGCGCGTTGCGACAGACCAACAGGTCTATCTTGGAGATCGGTGCGTCTTGCACCAGATCATTTCGACCGAAGATGACCGACCGGCGCAGATCCTTCCGGAAGAAGAACCTGCCGCCGACCTGATCGAAATAGCGTTCGAGGAGCTCCGCCGGTACGGCGCGAACCTGCCGTTCGTCGTAGGTCGCGTGCCGGGCAATGGTGAGGCCCTCCTCGTCCACGTCGGTGGCGTAGATCTTGACGCGCTGCCGGAACTCCTCGACGCCCAGAGCTTCGGCCAGGATCATCGCCAGCGTGTACGCCTCCTCCCCGGAGGCGCAGCCAGCACTCCATACCCGTATCACGCCGTCCGGCGCCTTGGTGGCCAGCATGCTTGGCAGGATCTCCGCGCGCAGGTACTCCCACGCCTCGGGATCCCGAAAGAAGCTCGTCACGTTGATCAGAATCGTGTTGAACAGCGCGGTGAACTCCTCGGTGTGCACCTCCAGATACTCGAGATACTCGGCGTAGTCGGCGGCGCGCACCTCGGCCATTCGATGGTCCACCCGGCGGGTCAGGCTGGCGCGTTTGTAGCCGGTGAAGTCAAAACCGCGGTTCTCCTTCAGATGCAACAGCAATGTCTCGAATGAAGCATTAGGTTGCGACACGCCTCTCGCCTCCACAGCAACGCCAACGCTCGTGCACTCAAGCGAGTTGTCCCACCTTCAGACTTGCTCCGCAGGACGAAAAGCCTAGCCCACGCCGGTACGGGGCTTCGGTGTGCAGACCCATCACGATTCTACAGCGGAGCCCTCCAGAGCTGAGCTAACCCGACCGATCAGCTCACGCAACCGCGCAGCCTCCGCCCTACTGAACTCGTACCGTTGCCGGTAACGGGTAACCGCGCGGAGCCGCTCGCGTCCCTCGGCGACTTCAGCGAGTCGCAGGTTCATGGCCGCATTCTCCTCAAGCGTCCGCAACGTCACCCACAGCGCGTGATCCACCGCGGCGGCCTGCTCGTCGGCCAAGCTCCCCGGCGACCATGCGTGGCCGACCCGGCAGCGGTAGCGCGGGGCCGGCTCCCCGTCCAGCTCGAACAGCCCGCCGTGGGAGCTGGGACAGGTGAATCCCGACGGTCGCGCCGAAGGCACCGCGTCGGTGTTGAGCGGCCCCAGCTCGACGATCTGATCCTCGGCGGCGAGTTGCGGGTCCGATGGGGGCAGCGCGAGCGGTGCTGCGCCGCCACCGACCAGCTCCCCAAGCAGCGGGCCGATCTTCGCAGCCGGGAGGACATGAGCAAGCGCGACCTGCTCCAGGGCGTTCGCCGGCATCGACCGATGCAATGCCTCGTCCGGCTCCTGCACGATCGCCTGCCCACCCCGCTCGACGATCGCTGCCAGTCCCGCCGCACCGTCGTCTCGCGAGCCTGACAGCACCACCCCGATCGCCCCGGGACCGTAAGCTCGTGCCGCGGACCGGAACAGCGGATCAATGGCT
>JAODNG010000453.1 GCA_025465385.1 Pseudonocardiales bacterium | reverse complement strand
GGCAAGAGCGACCTCGACGATCTGCTGTCCAACCGCGAGCGGCTCAACGAGGGTCTGGAACTGCTGATCGACAGCCCCGCGCTGGGCTGGGGCGTGCAGATCGACCGGGTAGAGATCAAGGACGTCGCGCTGCCGGAGTCGATGAAACGGTCGATGTCGCGCCAAGCCGAAGCCGAGCGGGAACGGCGGGCCCGGGTGATCAGCGCCGAGGGTGAGCTGCAGGCGTCGGAGAAACTGGCCCAAGCAGCCGCCGCGATGGCCGACACCCCCGGCGCCCTGCAACTGCGCCTGCTGGAAACCGTGGTGCAGGTCGCCTCAGAGAAGAACTCAACCCTGGTCCTCCCCTTCCCCATCGAACTTCTGCGCTATCTCGACGCCGCCACCCCCCGTCCCGATCCGCATTCAGCGGGCTCAGCGGAGCTACCGGCACCCGAATAACCCCGCTGAATGTGTCGGTTAGCGCACGGCGATCGCGGTAACGCCGGTGTTGGTGCCTAGGTAGGCGTGGGTGTCGGCGAGGGTGGGGGACGCGAATTTGGGGAGGTCGCCTACGGCGATCTGCTGGCGGGGGGTGCCGGTGGTCGGGTCCAAGGCGTAGAGGATGCCGTGGTCGGTGTCGGTCACCCAGATCGCGCCGCCGCCGACGACCGGAGACCCGTCCGCCGGTACCGACGCCGTCCACCGCACTCGCAACCCACCGGTGGGCTCCAGGTCCACCGCACGGGTGCTGTCCGTGCACGGGATGTACACCGTCGAGCCGGCCACCGCGGGACCGCCGAAGGCTTGGCAGATCGGGGTCCTGGTGAGCTGCCCGCCGATACCGCCGAGCCGGGCTGCGTCCAGCAGGTAACCGACGCCGCGCTTGCCGACCGTGAGCACGCGGTCACCGACCACTGCCGGGCTGGCCGATCCCAGGTCGAGGTCGGCGGCGTTGTCGGCCATCCACTGCGCGGGGCTGAAGCTGTCCGCAAGGTTCAGCTGCGGGGCCAGCGCAAGTACCGAGTCACTGTGGTCGTAATCCTGGGTGGACTCGCCGTTGCCCACCGCGTAGAACAACCGTCCGTTGCCGACGGCGCCGCCACCAGGTGCCCAGATCCCACCTTCCCGGGGGGTCGGCACAGCATAGCTGCGCAGCGGTCCGGTGCCGGTGGTCGGCGCGGCGACCACCGCACCGATGTAATTGGCGCAGTCGCCGAACAACCCCCCGTAGGCGACGTACACCCAGCCGTCGAGCACGGTCAGCGCGGAACGTTGCTGGTGGGCGATCTCGTCACCTTGTGGCGGGGGCAGTGCGCGGCGCAGGCCGACTGCGCCGCTGGCCAGGTCCACGCCGGCCAGGGTGTGCCGGCCACCTTGGGTCTCGGCGACCACGAACACCAGCCCGGTGGCCTGGTCGTAAGCCGGTGTGCCGGTGATCCCGAGAGGGTCGATGTCGCCGCAGGGCAGGTCCGAGCCGTTCATGGGCTGGCCCAGCGACGCCGACCACAACACGTGCCCGTCCGCGGCCGCCAGCGCATAGACCGTGTTGTGCTCGGTCGCCGCGATCACCCGGTCACCGATCACCAGCGGTTGGCCGTACACCGCGCCGTCGAGCTTCGTTTGCCACGCTGCACGGAGCGTCCCGAGCGGGGCCAGCTGATCAGCGACGCCGGTGCGGGCGTTGTCGTGGTGGTAGGTCGGCCAGTCAGCGGTCCCGATCGCGGCCGGCGGGGGCGCCCCAGGGGGCCGAGCGCTGCTCATCGGCGGTGGCGCCGGTGCCACGCCGGGCGCCGCGCAACCAGCCACGGCTACGAGCACAACCGCTGCGATGACGGCTCTCATGGCTGCCAGTGTGTACGACCTCTACAGCGCGCGTTTACCCGGTTTGGCCGCTTGTGCGGTGGTAGCGCTGGGGCGACTCTGCGGTGGGCCTTCCCGACAGCGGGAAGCTCCAACCACAGTCAGGAGGCCGCCATGGCCGGGTTCGTTCAGATCGTTGAGTTCAAGACATCGCGCATCGAGGAGGTCCAGGCCCTCATCGATGAGAGGCGCGCCCAACTGGAGGCCGGCAGCACGGTGCAGCGGTTGACCGCCACCGCCGACCGGGACCGTCCTGGCTATTACCTCACCATCATCGAGTTCGACTCCTACCAAGCCGCGATGGAGAACTCCAACCGACCGGAGACCAGCGAGTTCTCCGCTGCGATGGCCAAGCTGTGTGACGGCCCGCCGAACTTCTACAACTTGGACGTGTGGCAGACCTGGTAGCCGGCCGCTGGGGAATCCGCTGCTGTGGCAGCCACCTGACCACTGGCATCAGTTCCCGATCAGCTCGCGGATCTGCGCCGCGACCGCTGCATGACGGCCCGGATGAAGTTCAGCCACCTGCTCTTGCAGGACGGTGCGCGCCACCCATACCAGCCGGTCGAGCATCGCGGTACCAGCGTCGACGATCGGCTCGCGATAAGTGCCCTCGTAGACGGCGCGGGAATCGACCTCAACCGCGATCACCCGCAGGTCACCGAACGCGGCGTTGTAGGCATCCGAGGACACGACGAGATAGTTCATCGGGCCCATTACCCCGTCGCGGGAGACCCACACCTGGCCGTACTCGATCGGTGCGCCGGGTGCGCTCACTGCTCGTCAAGTGCGGCGATCGCCCGACGGCGACGAGCTGTCATCAACGCAGTTTCCTGCTCGGCTGTGTAGACGGGCCCGCGGGCGTCTTCCTCGGCCCGAGCACGTCTCGCCTTGGCCACCGCGGCCTGGTACTGCAGCGCCGACCGCACCCACTCCGACAGGTTCGTCCCCGCGTCCTCCGCCGCAGCTTTGACCTGCTCGGCCAGCCCGTCGTCGAGCTTCACAGCTATCTGCACGGTCATACGCGCAGCATGACAGATCGTCCGACTGCTGTCAGGGAGTGCGAGCCCTGCGTTGCGGCCGCTGGGTCAGCCCCGCGACCACAGCTGAACCGAGGGACCAGGGTAAGAACCCAACCAGCACCCGTGCGGCGGGCCACCGACGGCCGGTCGTTGTCAGGGTGGGGATGTAGACATGCAGTCATCCGATTGAACCGCCCCACGAAAGGACCTGACGATGCCCACCCGTTCACAGCCGTGGCCCACTGGCACGCCGTGCTGGATCGATCTTTCCGCCCCCGACCTCGGCGCCGCGAAGGAGTTCTATGGGGCCGTATTCGGCTGGTCGTTCCTCGACCTCGGACCTGACTTCGGCCACTACCAGATCTGCCAGGTCGACGGCCGTGCGGCCGCCGCCATCGCCCCGTTGATGACCGAGGGTCAGCCGTCCGCGTGGACGACCTACCTGGCCAGCGACGACGTGGACGGCACCGCCAAGTCGATCGCCGCCAACGGCGGCACACTGCTCGCCGAGCCGATGGACGTACCGGGCGCCGGCCGAATGTGCATTGCGCTGGACCCCGCGGGCGCGGTATTCGGCGTGTGGCAGGCCGCAACCACGATCGGCGTCGAGATCTACAACGAGCCCGGCGGCCTGGTGTGGAGCGACTCCCGGCAGCCGGATCCGGACGCCGCCCGACAGTTCTACGCCAACGTCTTCGGCTACCGCTACCAACCGGTGGAGGGCGCTCCGGCGGACTACACCACCATCCATCTCGACGGTGACCCGCTCGGCGGCATGGGCGGGATGATGGGCGCCCCGGCCGACACACCGGCGCACTGGGTCGCGTACTTCTCGGTGGTCGACGCCGATGCTGCGGTCACCGCGGCAACCGCCGGGGGCGGCTCCGCGCTCGCCGGCCCCCACGACACGCCGTACGGCCGGATTGCCTTCCTGACGGATCCCAACGGTGCCGTGTTCGCCGTGATAAGCCCAGTGGCACCAGCGTGAGCTTCCACAACCCGCGCCGCTCAGCGTTGCTCGTCGTAGCCTGCGCGGCGTAGCGCGTCGGCGAGCGCGCCGCTAGCGGAAGGTTTACTGGGAGCTGGCGGCCACTTGACGGCGGCTTCGCGCGGGCCGGCAGCTTTGCGAGGGGCGGCGGCTGCCGGCTTGCCAGCGGCTTTACGAGGCGTGCCGACCGGCGGCTTGGGCGCGGCCGGGTCGTCGAGCCGCAGGGTAAGCCCGATGCGGTTGCGCGGCACATCGACGTCGAGCACCTTCACCCGCACCACGTCCCCCGGCTTCACCAGGTCACGCGGGTCCTTGACGAATGTCTTGGACATCGCTGAAACGTGCACCAGACCGTCTTGATGCACGCCTACGTCGACGAACGCGCCGAACGCCGCGACGTTCGTCACCATGCCTTCGAGCACCATGCCCGGCTTCAAATCCGCGATCTTGTCGACGCCTTCGGCGAAGGTTGCGGTGGCGAAGGCCGGTCGCGGGTCCCGACCCGGCTTCTCCAACTCGGCCAGGATGTCGGTGATGGTCGGCAGACCGATGGTGGCCCCGGCGATGACACCGACGAAGTCGGCCGGCCGCAGCGACCGCAACACCGCGGTGTTGCCGATCAACGTGGTGATGTCGGTCCCGGTGGCGGTGAGGATGCGGCGCACCACGGGGTAGGACTCGGGGTGCACGGCCGAGCGATCCAGTGGATCGTCGCCGCCGGGGATGCGCAGGAAGCCGGCGCACTGCTCGAACGCCTTGGGGCCCAGCCGCGGGACGCCGGCCAGGGCCCGGCGGGTGCGAAACGGGCCGTGCGCGTCGCGGTGCGTCACGATGTTTTCCGCCAGGCCGCCGGTGATGCCCGACACCCGCCGCAGCAGTGGCGCGGACGCCGTGTTGACGTCGACGCCGACGGCGTTGACGCAGTCCTCCACTACTGCGTCCAACGAGCGCGACAGCGCAGCTTCGGGTAGATCATGCTGGTACTGGCCGACGCCGATCGACTTGGGATCGATCTTGACGAGTTCCGCCAGCGGGTCCTGCAGCCGGCGCGCGATTGACACCGCGCCGCGCAGTGACACATCCAGTTCGGGCAGCTCCTGGGAGGCATAGGCCGACGCGGAGTACACCGAAGCGCCCGCCTCCGACACCACGGCCTTGGTGACATTGAGTTGCTTGACCAGTTCGGCGGCGAGCTTGTCAGTCTCCCGGGAGGCGGTGCCGTTGCCGATCGCGATCAGCTCGACCCGATGCTTCGTGGCGAGGCGCGCCAACACGCCGAGCGCCTCGTCCCAGCGGCGTTGTGGCACATGCGGGTAGATGGTCTCGGTCGCCACCACCTTGCCGGTGGCGTCGATGACGGCGACCTTGACGCCGGTGCGGTAACCCGGGTCCAGGCCCATGGTCGGACGAGCACCTGCGGGCGCGGCGAGCAGCAGGTCACGCAGGTTGGTGGCGAAGACCCGCACCGCCTCCTGCTCGGCGGACTGGCGAAGCCGCATCCGCAGGTCGAGACCCAGGTGCAACAGGATCCGGGTGCGCCAGGCCCACCGCACGGTGTCCGCCAACCAGCGGTCAGCCGGGCGGCCCCGGTCGTCGACACCGAACCGCGCGGCAATGGCCCGCTCGTAGCGGCTGGGCCCGGGCGTCTCGGGCTCTGACTCGGGCTCCGGGGAGATGTCGAGCACGCCCTCCTTCTCCCCCCGGAACAGCGCCAGGATCCGGTGCGAGGGCAGCTTCGTGAAGGGCTCGGAGAACTCGAAGTAATCCGCGAACTTCGCACCGGCGTCCTGCTGACCGTCGCGCACCCGGGAGACCACCCGGCCCCGCGACCACATCTGCTCGCGCAGGGACCCGATCAGGTCGGGGTCTTCGGCGAAGCGCTCCACCAGGATGGCGCGGGCGCCGTCCAGCGCGGCGGCGGCGTCGGGCACGCCTTTGTCGGGATCGACGTACGGCGCGGCGGCGGCCTGTGGTTCCTGGCTCGGATCGGTGAGCAACCCCTTGGCCAGCGGTTCCAGCCCGGCCTCCCGGGCGATCTGCGCCTTGGTCCGGCGCTTAGGCTTAAACGGCAGGTAGAGGTCCTCCAGCCGGGCCTTGGAGTCGACCGCCATGATCTTCGCCTCGAGCTCGTCGTCGAGCTTGCCCTGCTCGCAGATCGAGTTCAGGATCGCCGTGCGGCGCTCCTCGAGCTCGCGCAGATAGTCCAGCCGCTCCTGCAGGGTGCGCAGTTGCGCGTCGTCCAGCCCGCCGGTGGCTTCCTTGCGGTACCGGGCGACGAACGGCACGGTGGCCCCACCGTCGAGCAGCCCGACAGCGGCGCTCACCTGCCGCTCGGGCACCCCCAGCTCATCAGCGATCCGCTGGTTCAGCGACGCCGTTGCCACGCGCACGCGACCTCCTCCCAGATGAACCGAACCTTCAAGTGGAACCGATGTGCGTCTCGGGAACTCATGAGCCGCAAAGTGGAACCTAATGGGGGGCGATCACCGCTCGGGATCGGCCTTGCGCACCGCGCGTCAGCGGCACGCAGGGTTAACGAATGAGGATCATTCGGGCTCATCCGTGGCCGTCCACAGCCTCAGTAGCGCGGTATACCCGACACATTAAGTAGCTTAGTTGCGCACTATGGGTGATTCCGGATAGCAATCGGTG
>JAODNG010000427.1 GCA_025465385.1 Pseudonocardiales bacterium | reverse complement strand
CTGCGCCCAGAGGCCACCGCGCACGACAAATTCATCGGTATCGGTGGCACGCTGGACAATCCACGAATAGGCGGACTAGCCGCGGTAGAAGGCGGCCGGCACATCCTCACCCTGGCCGGCATTCTCGGTGACTACCCACCGACCGATCCGGCCGGCTTCGACGCCTTCACCGCCAGCCTGCCCTTCCCCGACATCACGGAAGCGATCGAGGGCGCCGAGCCGCTGGACGACCCGGTCGCGTTTCGCTTCCCGGCCAGCGTGCGACACCGCTACGAGCGGCTGCGCCAGTTCCCGGACGGCCTGCTGGTCATCGGTGACGCGGTCAGCTCGTTCAACCCCATCTATGGCCAGGGCATGACGGTGGCCGCCAATCAGGCCCTGGCGCTGCGTCGACTTCTGGTCCGCAACACCAAACCCTCACCGGCCCAATATTTCAGGCTGATCGCCAAGACGGTCGACCCGCCATGGGACATCGCAGTGGGCGCGGACCTCGCCTTCCCCGATGTCCCGGGCACTCGTACTCTCAAGATCCGGCTGGTCAACGCCTATATACCCCGGTTGCACGCGGCGGCCGCGCACGACGCGGCGCTCAGTGCGGCCTTCGTCCGGGTCTTGGGCCTGATCGACCGGCCCGAGGGTCTGCTGCGACCGGACCGCGCGCTACGGGTGTGGTGGACCAACTGGCACCACCCGGCCACGTCCGCTGTCGCTGAAACGAACTCGCGCGTGAGGACACGATAAACGCAAGAAGACCATCAAACCGGCTGACGCTTGACGTGCGCTAGGCATGGGATGTCTTGAGCGTGCGGGCGTCGGTGAATCGGTACGCCCCTCCCCTATTCGGCGAGCACTCGGGCGCCGGTGAGATCGGGGAAGCTGATGATTACCTCGTGGTCGGGGTGTTAGGCGAAATGCGTCGGTCGCTGCGGCGGCACGACGCGCCGACTGACCGCCGTAGCTGCCGGGACGTTGCTGTGATTGTGTGCTTGGCACTGGCATTTTCGGCCGCGACATGTCGTTGGAGAGCGGCTCTTAGCCGGGCAGGTGGAGGTTGCTGTTGACAGGGCGAAATTGTGTGCAGGCTGCAACCGTCCAGACGGTGCACCAGCGCCGCGCCATCTGCCCATCGCCAGCGTTCGACGTTGCGGCAGTGGTCTCGACAGTTTCGATCATGCTTTCGACGCGTCAGGGTGTGGGAAGTCCTCGCTGGTGCGGGCTGGTCTGATGCATATGATGGCGCAGAAGGCCGGGTGGTGGACGCTGCCGCCGATCCTGCCGGGGGCTGATCCGGTGGCATCCCTGGCCCGCGAGCCGGCCACCGCGGCAGAGCAGCTCGGCGTGAACTGGCGCTCTACACGGAGGCCGGCCAGCGCGTCGGATTGATGCGCGCTATCCGCCAGCAGAAACCCCTGCTACGGCCGAATCTTGTTCCGGATCATTCCGACCCTCGACGCTGCCAGCGTCGCCATGCCGGTCCGGCCCGGTTGCTGAAGAACAGCAGGGCGAGGACGTAGGGCCCTTTGCCTCCGAGGACGTACCCGCCGGGATGCACAGCAGGAAGACGACGAGGTTGCCCCGCAGCTCCCATCCGAAGCGGCGCCATTCGTCCGGATCCACCGGTGCGGTGGCCAGCCGGAAGGACTCGACGTCGTGGCGCAGCCACAGCAGCAGCAGCACCGCCAGCACGTTCACCACGCCGTACAGGGCGAGCGCGATTGGGACTGAGGCGTAGCGCCCGAGGAGGCTCGTCGGAAACGGCATGGCGGCCACCACCAGCAGCAGCGGCAGCGTGTGCCGCAACAGCCGGGGATGGGTGGTGGTGACCGAGCGCATCAACCGATGGTGGGAGAACCAGTAATTCGCGACGACGTAGAAGCTGAGCAGGAAAGTTAGGATGCTCGGCAGCTCCCGGCCCAGCTCGTCCAGCAGTGCCGTGTTGGTCACCGGGTCGGGCAGCTCAGGAACCCGCAGGTCCAGGGCGAGCAGGGTCATCGCGATCGCGAACACACCGTCCGACAAGGTGAGCAGGCGTCCGAGTGAGTTGTCCTCGACCTTGCCTCTGGTCGATCCGGTGTAGTCGCCCTCGGCGGTCGCCATCCGGTCCCCTCGATTTGCTGTTGATCTCGCCCGGGAGGATACCGTCGGTCTCCCGCCGCCACCCGCAGGCGAACTTCTCATGGCACCCGCTGTCATTTTTCTTTCGTGGCGCCAGTGCACTGTCGTTCGACCGTCGCTCCAGAAGCTGTTCGTGTGGTGGCCGCTGAGCGATTCTCTTCAGTTGCGTGACCGGCGACAGGTGAGCACTGCCGTAACGAACACGTCAAACGTGCCATCCTCGGCCCGCACCATGGCTGGTTCCTGTTGGGTGTGCGACATGACCGGGGGCGGCGACGGGGTTCGAGTGAGCTTCAGCATTAGGGTGCCGTGGGGCAACCGCGTCGCGCCGTGGATGACGTTAGCCTGAGAAGGTCGGGGCACTACGCAGGGTAAGCATGCATCGGTCTCCCGGGGAGTGGCAGTGAGCGACGAGGGCGAGTTGATCGCGGGGCGCTACCGTCTGGCCTCGCGACTGGGCAGTGGGGCGATGGGGGTGGTGTGGCAGGCACACGACGAGCGCCTCCGCCGCACCGTCGCGATCAAACAGCTATTGCTGCCCCCGAGGCTGAACGAGAGTGAGGCTGACGAGGCCAACCGCCGGGCGATGCGCGAGGGGCGGATCACCGCCCGGTTGCACCACCCGCACGCGATCGCGGTCTACGACGTGGTCGAACACCAAGGCCAACCGTGCCTGATTATGGAGTACCTGGCGTCGAGAAGCCTAGCAACGGTGCTGTCCACCCAGGGTGTGCTCCCACCCGAGGAAGTCGCCAGCATCGGCAGCCAGATCGCCTCCGCGCTGGCCGCCGCGCACAAGGCGGGCATTGTGCACCGCGACATCAAGCCGGGCAACGTACTGCTTGCTGACGACGGCACCGTCAAGATCACTGACTTCGGTATCTCCCACGCCGTTGGTGATGTCACAGTGACCGCCACGGGGATGCTGACCGAGACTCCCGCCTACCTGGCCCCGGAAGTGGCCCGGGGCAACAGCGCCGGCTTCTCCTCGGACGTGTTCTCCCTGGGCGCCACGCTCTACACCGCGCTCGAGGGCACGCCACCGTTTGGACTCAACAACAACCCCATTGCCCTGCTGCACCAGGTGGCCTCGGGCGAGATCACCCCGCCCAGACAGTCCGATCCGCTCACCCCTGTGCTGCTGCGTCTGCTGCAGCCGGACCCCGACCAACGCCCCACCATGGACCAGGCCCACGATGCGCTGGCCACGCTCGCCGCCAGCCCGGCCGGACCCGTAAGTGGTCCATCCGCCCCTGCACCGTCACCACCCCGACACGACCGACCGTTCGAACCGGTCCCGAGAACCCAACAGACGCTGCTCCAGGTGGCCCCACTGGAGGAGACGATCAGCCTGGGAACGTCAACTGGGCTGTGCACCGCAGCCGATCGGGCGCCGGCCGAGGGCACTCACAACGGATGGCCAGGACGCCGGAAACTCCTCGCTGGCGTCCTGACGGTCGTAGTGCTGGCTGCCGGTGTCCTGGTGACCGTGCTGATCAGTCAGGGCAACGTCACCGGCGGTAACGCCGCCACCAACACGTCGGGCGGCCCTGCGCAGAGCCTGCAAACCCTGCCAGCCCAACCAGCACCGGCCAGCACAACGCAGGAAACCCCCACGAGCCCCTCGGGCGGTCCTACGCAGAGCGTTCCAGCCCTTCCAGCCCCACCAGGACCGAGCAGCACAACGGAGGTAGCCCCCACCACCCCGCCGGTCCCGGGTAGCCCACAGGAGACGCCGGAGCAGCTGCAGGGGGCGGTTACGGATTACTACGCGCTGGTGCCTGGAAATCTGCCGGCTGCCTGGAACCGACTCACGACGAACTACCAGCAAAACCACGCCGGGGGCTTCACCGGGTATCAGACCTTCTGGAGCCCCGTGCAGCGCGTCACGGTCGTCGACGTCTCCGCGAAACAAGGCGACGCGGTGGACGCGACAATTGATTACTTCTTCAAAGACGGCAAAGTCATCGAGGAGCAAACCAGCTACGGGCTGGTGACCGAAGACGGTCTGTGGAAAATCGACAGCTCCACAGTGCACAATAGCCAAACCAAGTAAGGCAGCTGAACACAGCCGGTCACGCCGAGAAGCTGACCGAATAAGCGAAGGACGCCGGTGCCCGACCGGCGTGGGCTGACGAATGACTCCTGGTCCGCCTGTGGATCGGTTTGCGACTGGTGGGCGGCCTGTGATGCCGAGGGCGCGCCTGCGCGTGGCCGCGCCCTCGGCTCTGGTCGGTCCT
>JAODNG010000380.1 GCA_025465385.1 Pseudonocardiales bacterium | reverse complement strand
TGGCCCGCATCTCCGGCCGGATCACCAATGAGGTGCCCGAGATCAACCGAGTGGTGCTCGACGTGACCAGCAAACCCCCCGGCACCATCGAGTGGGAATAACATGTGGCATTCGCGTGATGTGTGATCATGCATCGGAGGATGATGCTAATTGATGCATGTCGAGGAGAACCACTGTCACGTTCAATGATCACGACCAAGGTGTCATCGCTTCGGTCAGCGATCCTGACCGCGCCGAGTGGGCCGTTCTCGTGGAAGCCGCCGCCGAGAAGGGCATCACCCTCAAGCCGGGTGCGACAGAAGCAGCGATCGTCCGCGCTCTCGTCCACACCGGTGCCGACGCCCTACGGGAACGTGCCCTGGAATGCGGATATGCCGAGCTGGCCGACCTGTGGCCTGAGGTGCACGACGCCGCCGAGACCCGAGAGCGCCGTCGCCGCTATGCCCACCGGGTCGACCGCGTCGCCGAGGCATGAGCGCTCCGCTACGAGGACAGGTCTACCGCGCCGACATCGGATTCGGACCCAAGCCCTGGCTGGTGGTCAGCAACAATCACCGCAACCGCGCATTGTCCGACCTGCTCGCGGTCAGAATCACCATCACAGAGCGGCGCGCCAACCTGCCAACCTGGGTCGCTCTCGGTACCTGTGACCCGCTCGTCGGTTACGTCAACGCCGACGACCTCCAGCAACTCCACCGTGATGAACTCCGCGACCTGCTCGGCTCGCTTAGCCCCACGACACTACGGGCAGTCAACGATGCACTCCGCATCGTCCTCGCGATTCCATGAATGTCGCTGAGGACGAAACCACGGCGAGTCCTCAGATGCCGGCGGGGTCGGCGACCGCTCCGGTGCCACAAGCTTGTAGAGAAAGTGCGTCATCGCATCTCCTCGAGCGCTGGTGTGGCGGCGGTGTCCGGAGCGTGGCCACCGGTGACTACTGCCACGCTTGTGGCGAGGCCACAAATTGGTAACCGGCGATTTCGTGCTCGGACCCGGTTGTTCCTGACGCGGGCACCCTCTTCACTAAGTGGGTGGTCCGCCTCACGGGCGAGGCCATGCGGTGTCAGGAGGCTGAGAAGGTGCATGACCTCAACTGCCCGCATTGCGGATGCCCCCTACTGGCCACACAGGACTCCGTCCGAGTGCCTGAAGTGGAGGCCGTAGAGCTACTCCACCGGGAGATCGAGCACCTCCGTGCGACGGTCGCTCGGCTGCGCGGGGCGGGCTTCAACCGCCTCGCAGCGGGTCCCTGATGCCGACCCGGAAATATCTCGATCGGATCGGCGCCGTTCCCGAGCGGCGCCACGCGGGCTGGCCTACCCCGGTCACGCCCTCGGTGCCGGCAAGGACGCTGTACCGGCTGCACCACCTGCTGGAACCCAATCCGGTGTACCGACGGTTGGCCGCCTGGCTGGAGCGCAACCCGACGGCGAACCGGCTGTTCACCGCGGCCGAGGAACGGGTGAAAGGCACCATCTTCGGGTGCCGGATGTGCGGTCAGTGCGCGCTGCCCGCGACGGGGTACGCCTGCCCGATGACCTGCCCGAAACAACTGCGCAACGGCCCCTGCGGGGGAGTGTCACCCACCGGGATGTGCGAGGTGCATCCCGACGTGCGATGCGTGTGGTTGGTCGCATTCGAGCGTGCTGAAGCCGAGGGCAGGACCGAGGATCTCAGTCTGCTGCAGCGCCCGATTGATCACCGTCAGTGGGGGCGCAGCTCCTGGGTGAATTACTGGCAGGGTCGCGACGAAGGGATGTGGACCTCGGGGGACGGCCGGCGCCAGCTGCCGATCGTCCAGCGCAACGATCCGAGTGAGCCGTCGTGACCGCAGACCCCGCAGGTAACGGCCACCGTAGAGCCAGCGAGCCCGGACGGCTAAGCCGCGCCTTGGCGTCCGGCCGGTTCGTGGTCACTGCCGAGATCGGCCCACCACGTGGCGCCGACCCGGGCGCCATAGCGAAGAAGGCCGACCTGCTGCGCGGCTGGGTCGACGCGGCCAACGTCACCGACAACCAGAGCGCGCATGTCCGGCTGTCGAGCTTCGCGGGTAGCCTGCTCGCGCTGTCCGCGGGCGTCGAGCCGGTGATGCAGCTGACTTGCCGGGACCGCAATCGGATCGCCCTGCAGTCCGACCTGATCTCCGCGGCGACCCTGGGGATCCCCAACATCCTGCTGCTCACCGGCGACCATCCCCGCTTCGGAGACCACCCGGACGCCAAGGCGGTCTTCGACATCGACGGGGTCCAGCTGGTCTGGACCGCTGCGACCATGCGCGACCAGGGGCGGCTGCTGTCCGGACGGCGGGTCGATCCCGCACCGCACTGGCTGATCGGCACGGTGGAGAACCCGTTCTCCCCGCCGATCAGCTTCCGGGCCCGGCGGTTGGGCAAGAAGGTCGCGGCTGGAGCCGAGTTCGTGCAAACCCAGTTCGTATTCGACCTCGACGTCTTCGAGCGATTCATGGCCGAGGTCCGCGATCTCGGAATAGATCACAGGTGTGGGGTCATCGCGGGAGTCGGCCCGGTGCGGTCGCTGCGCGCGCTGGAGTACATCAGCACCAAGGTCCCCGGGATCCACGTGCCCGATGCCATGGTCCGCCGCTTGCGTGGCGTGCCGGCGGCGCGGGTGGCCGATGAGGGCATGCAGATCTGCGTCGAGATCATCCAGCGGCTCACCCAGATCTCCGGAGTGGCCGGCGCGCACGTGATGGCCTTCGGCTATGAGCAGGGCATCCCGGAGATCCTCGAGCGAGCCGGCGTCGGCCCCCGCCCAGACCACGCAGCAGCAACTGAGGGGAGTGGCCGTGCTGGTTGATTTCCGGCCTACCGGCAAGCTCCGCGGCAGCAAACCCGTGGACGTGACCGCCGCGCTCGGCCCGGTGGTCGACGCGCTCGCTGAGGATTCGGTGGACCTGTCCCGGGTCCGGGTGGTGTGCGACTGGGTCCAGTACCGCAGCAACTTCCGCGACGTCGTCGACATCCGGCCGATCCTGGCGGCCCATGGCCACGAGTCGGTGCTGGCTCCGGTGCCGCTAGCGGCTGTGGTGACGGAGGACGAGATGGAGGTCGCGATCGACGTCCGCCGCAGCGGCGACGTGCCACTGAAACAGCTCACCGCCGAACTCATCCGCGCCCGTTTTGGCGATGCCAACCCGTCCCGGATCCACCTCGAGCCATGGCTGCCCACCAGCGCCAGCGTGATCTGGGAATTCAACGCGTTGTACTGGAAGGCGCTGGATCTGTGGGAGCAGGCCACCGGCCGCCGCTACGAGCAGGCCCTGCCGGGCGGGCAGAGCGACGCGCGCAACCGGGACGCGGTACGGGAGATGATCAGGAGCCTGCTCGGGCTATGGGACTCGCTGGCCGCCCGCAACGCGCTACCCGAGGAGCTGTACGTCGTCGAGCTCGGAGTGGGTAATGGCGGCCAGGCGAAGACCTGGCTCGACGAGTTCGTCGAGCTGGACCGCGAGCACGGCAAGGACTACTACCGCCGGCTGCACTACCTCATGTGCGACTACTCACCGCATGTGCTGGAACTGGCCCGGACCGCGGTCGCTGAGCACGAGCAGCACGTCAGCTCCTTCGTGCTTGACGCCACCCAACCCCGGACCGCGCTCGGCTTCCTCCGCTATAAGATCTTCCTCGTTTACATCTCCAACGTCTATGACAACTTGCCTACCGACGAGGTCGCGCAGATCGGCGGGCGCACCTACATCGTGCAGACCAGGGCTTACCTGACGCGGGAAGCGGCCGGCGAGATCGGGCAACTGGTAGCAGCCCAACCCGATGAAATACCGGAACTGATCCGCAAGCTGCTGCGGCTCGGGCCAGCCCTGCTCGCGGAGGCTGCACCAGCGCACTTCCCCTCGACAGGGACGGCGGTGGACTTCTGGCGGCGCAGCTGGGAGGCGCTGCGCTTGGAGGAGCAGTATCTGCCGCTGGCGGGCCTGGACCTCTATCAGATCGCGCCGACGGTGAGCGGTGAGATGCTGCGCCCCTTGCTGGAGTCCGGCGCCGCCATCCGGATGCACGTGAACAATGGCGCGGTGGCCAGCTTTGTCGACACCGTCCCGCTGTTGCACCCCTACGGTCGGCTGGTGTGCCATGACTTGTTCGTCACCGATGTGCACGCCTACCGCACCGGTTTCCGCGGTCCCGGCAAGTACGACGGCTCGATCGTCAACTGGGTCAACGGGCCGCTGCTGGCGCATATCGGCCGCCGTAAGGGTTTCGACGTGGATTACCAGCGGTTCGCGCACCGCACGGGTACCAACATCGTCACGATGACTGCGCAGGTGCGGGACTGACATGCTGCCCTTGCTGCCCACGACCGTCGTCGGGTCGTACTCGGTTCCCGAGTGGCTCGAACGGCTCAAGACCGACTACTACCGCAACCGGATCAGCCGCAGCCATCTGCGGGAGATCCACGACATGGCGATCAAGGCGGCGCTGAAGGACCAGGAAACGGCCGGAATCGATATCGTCTCCGACGGGGAGTTGCGTCGGGACAACGACATCGACTATTTCCTGGCCCGGATCCCGGGTGTGCAGATCCCCGTCACCGTCAAGTCGTTCTACTACGACTACTACGACACCCTCGTGGTCGATCCGCTGCCGGCTGATCCACCCCCACTGGGGCTGGCCGATGACTACCGCTTCACCCGCCAGTACACCGACCGCCCGGTCAAGTTCTCGTTCACCGGACCGTTCTCGCTGTCGCACCGGATCCGGAACAAGGCCTACGCCAAGTCCGCCGATCTGGTCCGGGCGCTGGCTCAGGTGCTCAACTCCGAGGCAAGGGCGTTGGCGGAGGCAGGTGCGAAGCTGCTCCAGATCGACGAACCGTTCCTGGCCGGGTACCCGGAGGATGTGGCCGTGGCGGTCGACGCGATCAACATCGTGACCCGGGGCGTCGACGTCCGATGGGGGCTGCACGTCTGCTACGGCAACCGCTACGCCCGGCCGTCCTGGGAAGGCCATTACGACTTTCTGTTCCCCGCGGTGCTCGACGCGAACGTGGATCAGCTTATCCTCGAATTCGGCCGCAAGGGCTACGAGGACCTGCACATGATCCAACGGCTCGGGTGGGACCGTGCGCTTGGGCTCGGTGTGGTGGACGTCAAAACCGAGCAGATCGAATCCGCGGAAGTGATCGCCCAGCGCATCCGCAAGGCGCTGGAAACGTTTCCGGCCGAAAAATTGATTATCAATCCAGACTGCGGGTTGCGGCACCTTCCCGCCGATGTGGCCAGAGCGAAGCTGGTGGCAATGGTCGAGGGCACCATCGCGGTCCGCCGTACCCTGCCCGCGCTGAGTCAGGAACCACCGGGCCAGGAACCGACCGTCGAGCAAGGAGCATGATCCCATGACCCAAATGGAGAGCATCGAGTACCTGTTCACCTCCGAGTCGGTGACCGAAGGGCACCCGGACAAGATGGCCGACCAGATCTCTGATGCCGTGCTCGACGCTGCGCTGACGATGGACCCGAACGCGCGGGTGGCCTGCGAGACGCTGATCACCACTGGCCTGGTCGTACTGGCCGGGGAGATCACCACCCCGGGCACGTTGGACTACACCCAGATTGTGCGTGACACGATCTGCGGGATCGGCTATGACAACGGAACGTTCGGTTTTGACGGGCACAGCTGCGCGGTGCTGACCGCGTTGGACAAGCAATCGCCGGATATCGCCCAAGGTGTCGATATGGCGGCTGAGCGGCGCGGCAAGCTGTCCGAGGACGAGCTGGACAGCGCCGGTGCGGGTGATCAGGGGATGATGTTCGGCTACGCCACTAACGAGACCCCCGAGCTGATGCCGATGCCGATCGCGCTGGCGCACCGGCTGTCCAAGCGGTTGGCGACGGTGCGCAAGGACGGCACGCTGCCTTACCTGCGGCCCGACGGCAAGACGCAGGTCACCGTCCGCTACCGGGATCACATTCCGATCGGGGTGGAGAAGGTGCTGATCTCCACGCAGCACGCCGAAGAGGTCACCTCAGAGGAGATCCGGGCGGACCTGTGGAAGCAGGTGGTTCTCGCGGTGCTGCCCGCCGACTTCTACAACGAGGCGGAGTTGGCGCACAACCTATTCGTCAACCCGACCGGGCGGTTCGTGATCGGCGGGCCGGTCGGTGATGCCGGGTTGACCGGCCGGAAGATCATTGTGGATACCTACGGTGGGTTCTCCCGGCACGGTGGTGGCGCGTTCTCCGGGAAAGACCCGTCCAAGGTGGACCGTTCCGCGGCGTACGCCGCTCGCTACGTGGCCAAGAACGTCGTGGCCGCCGGCCTGGCGGACCGGGTCGAGGTCCAGGTGGCTTACGCGATCGGCGTGGCTCGGCCGCTGTCGGTGTTCGTGGAGACCTTCGGCACCGAGCAGGTGCCTCGCAGGACCATCGAGAAGCTGGTGGGCGAGCACTTCGATCTGCGCCCGGCGGCCTTCCGCGGTTACCTGGGATTGCACCGTCCGATCTATGCTAAGACCGCCGCTTACGGCCACTTCGGACGCAACGACCCCGACTTCACCTGGGAGCGGACCGACAAGGCGGCGGAACTGCGCGAGTCCGCCGGGTTGCCGGTCAGCGCGCTACCGGCAGCGGTCTGATGGGGGCTCAAAGGAGGCAATGGTGAGCATCATCGTGACGGGGTCGATCGCCACCGATTACCTGATGGTCTTTCCGGGACGGTTCGCCGAGCAGATCATGCCCGACCAGCTGGACAACATCTCGCTGTCCTTCCTGGTGGACGATCTGGCGATCCGTCGGGGTGGGGCGGCCGCCAACATCGCCTTCAACCTGGGCTGCCTCGGGCTGGCGCCGGTGCTGGTGGGAGCGGTCGGTGCCGACTTCGCCGAGTACGGGCAATGGTTGTCCGACCATGGGGTGGATATCAGCGCGGTGCAC
>JAODNG010000344.1 GCA_025465385.1 Pseudonocardiales bacterium | reverse complement strand
GGTGGTGACGCCGGTGACGATCAGGCTGGTGATGCCGGCCGTCTCCAACAGCTCGTGCAGGTCGGTGCCGTAGAAGGCGCCCTTGCCCGGTTTGTCGATCACGGCTTCCCCGGGAAGTGGCGCGAGCTCGTCGACGATATCGTGGCCGTACTCGCCGCGGATCAGGATCCGACCTTTCGGTCCGAGGTCGCCGATCCGCATCGTCGGATTGCCGCGGTTGAGCTTGGCCGGTGGGCAGTCGCTGAGGTCGTCGCGGTGACCCTCGCGGGTGTGCAGGACGGTCATTCCGGCAGCCCGGGTGGCGGCCAGCACCTTCCGCAGCGGCGGGATCACCGCCTGAAGCAGGCTGACATCGTTGCCCAATGATTCCCCGAAACCCCCTGGCTCCACGAAATCCCGCTGCATATCGATCAGCAGTAGTGCGGTGCGGGAAGGTACGAAGCTGTACGGGCCGGGATCGGCGGGCAAGGCCGGCCGGTCAGCCGCCATGATTATCTCCTGTGGTGGTGGCGGCGAGCACCGCGTCGAGCGGCGCGACACAACCGAAGACCCCGCCCTGCATCGTCACCATTCGCAGTGCCGCGACGTGGTTATCGAGCTCGGTAGCGCCGGTGCAGTCGGAGAGGACCAGGCACTCATAGCCCCGGTCGTTGGCCTCGCGCATGGTGGTGTGGACACATACATCGGTGGTGATGCCGGTCAGCACCAGGTGGGTGATGCCTTTGGTGCGCAGCACCAGGTCCAGTTGGGTCGCGTAGAACGCGCCCTTCCCGGGCTTGTCGATCAGGACTTCTCCCGGCTGTGGCGCCACTTCGGAGACGATCTCCCAGCCCGGCTCGCCGCGGACCAGGATCCGGCCCTGCGGCCCAGGACTGCCGATCTCCGCACCGATCTGCGCCGAGCGCCACCGCTTGTTGGCCGGCAGGTCGGACAGATCAGGGCAGTGGCCCTCCCTGGTGTGGATCACCAGCATTCCGATGGTCCTGGCGTGGGCCAACATCCGCGCCGTTGCGGGCAGCCCAGCGCGGGTCAGGCCGATGTCATAACCCATCCGGTCGACGTAACCGCCGGGACCGCAGAAATCGACCTGCCAGTCGATGCACATCAGGGCAGTTCGGGCGGCTGCGACGGCGCCGTCGTAGGGCCACGGATATGGGTCAGCGGCGACCGGCCCCAATCTGGGCTGGTGCAGTTGGGCGAGGCGGTCGACGGTGCGGGTCATGTAGTACTCCGACAGGTCGTCCCCTGAGTTCCGAGGGACTGCAGCAGAGACTCAGAGGGTCCGTGGCCAAGCAGCACAACCGCTGGGTGCTTCATTGTGTAGCCGAGCTGCAGCCCACTGAGCTCTATCGGGTGATACGACACGGTGACGACGGGTGAGATAATGCCCATTTGTCAATTGTCAGCCCAATGATGTCACCCAATCGATGGGTTTGTTACGTCCGCGTTACGAGCCCGCAAGGAGATCATCGGCGTGATGCCGATTCCCCACCCAGGACCCGGCGATCGACGCGATGCTCACGCGCACTCCCCGGAACATCGAACAGCGACGTGGCGGCTGCCTCGCCGACCTTCCGGGTTCGGTTGCGCGGCCCGCGGGTTGCGATGAGCGGCCGCGTGTGACTTCGGCGCTGCCGATACCGCTACTGCGCGATAGCGATCGCTGACGCGGCGCAATAAGTCGTTGCCGCTCCGCCGCTTGATAGACCGTTGGTCGCTGATTGGATGGAGTGCGGTGGCAATACAACACTAAAGCGGATATCCTACACCCAAGTGAGTTAAGCGAGTCTCACTCTGTGTTACTGCACTGCCGTGGTTGGAGGTGAAGATGACCCCCGTTTGCACCATCGTGCCCGCTACCGCGAGCTTTCCCCGCGGTGTTGAGATCGGCCGGCACAGGTCGGGCCGCTGCCGGCCAACAGCGAGCTGACGTCGCCCGACCAATCGGACGGTACCCCGCTGGTCGACCTTCCCGCGGAGGTACCAGCTGTTGAGCCACCGATGGAGGTCCGTGTGGATGCTAGGTGGCGTCCGTCGGGCGCCTTACTATCGGGCGGACGAGCCTTAGCGTCGAGTACCTTCGTGGCTACCCTCGCGCTTGCCGCGGGGGTAGCGGGGGCTGCCGTGGTGGCCACAGTTCCCTTCCATCATCCAAGTGCTGGCACGCTGCTCGGCGGCCTCGGGTTGGCGGCGGCGTTTGGGATCGCGCGATTCTTGGCGATCGAGGTCGACGTCCACCGCGATGCCGCGCGGATCACTCCCACTGAGATCCCGCTGGTCTTCGGTCTGCTGTACCTACCTGGCCCGGTGGTGCTGGCGGCCTACGTCGGTGTTGTGGTAGCCGCCCGGCTACTGCGCCGGGACACCTGGTCGAAGCTGCTGTTCAACGTCTCCTATGCCACCCTCACCATCGCGATCACCGACCTGCTGGCCCGCTTGGCCTTCGAGCCGACCTGGCCGTGGTTGCCGCGGTGGCTCGCGGTGCTCGCCGGATTCGTCATCGCCCACGCCATCACCTCCTGGTTGACATGGGTCTTCATCGTGCTGCTGGATCATCGTCGTCCCGGCGAGAGCGCGCGCCCGGTGGTGCACCTCTACCTCACCGGTCTGCTCAACGCCGCGCTCGGAGTCACCGCCGCGGAAACAGTGCGGGTGGTGCCGTGGGGCGCGCTCCTGGTCGGCCTGCTGACGGTGACGTTGGCCGCGGTATACCGCGCCTACTACGGGCTGCTCCGCGACCACCGCGACCTCGGCGTGCTCAACGACCTCAGCCTGCGCGTGACGGTGGTCGGACGAGGCGGGGTCGGGCAGGGTGGCGATGATGATGAGCTGGAACTGGATACGGATGCCTGGAGCAGCGCCATGGAGCTGGCCCGCGTGCAGCTCAACGCCACCCGCGTGGTGCTGCACCAGATGCCCGCCCAGGGCGGAATCCACACCGTGGTGGCTGGCCTGCCGCTGCCCCGTCCGCTATCGGAGCACGACCTCGACGCTGTACTTAGAGCCGAGCCGCCGGCCGGTACCGGGCAGGTGCTGCGTCTGGTCGACACCACTTCCGATCCGGCCATCGCCGCAGCCTTGACCGCGAGGGCAGCCTCGGAGGTGCTCGTGGCACCGCTGCGGGGTGCTGGGCAGTTGCTCGGCGTGATTGAGGTACATGACCGGCAGAGTCGGTTGCGTCGCTTCGGGGCAGCCGATGAGCGGCTGGTCCAAACGATGGCCAGCCATCTTGCTACCGCGCTGGACAACTGCCGGCTGCTCGCCCAGCTACGCCACGACGCCTACCACGACAGCCTTACCAACCTGCTTAATCGGCTCGGTTTCCGCGAGGCGGCCGCTGAGGTGCTTCGGCGCGATGTCACGCCGTGCGCCGTGATCGTCGTCGAACTAGGGCTGCTGTCGTCGGTCAATGATGCGCTGGGTCACGTCTGGGGCGATCGAGTCGTGCTGGGGGCGGGGGAGCGGCTTCGCCACATCCTGCCGGATCAGGTGTTCACCGCCCGGCTGGAGCGGGACACGTTTGCCGCGCTACTGGTCAATGTCGGGGCACCGGGCGCGGTGGCGGTGGCGGAGCAGGTACAGGTGGCGCTCAGCGCGCCATACCCGGTCGACAAGCTCGCCGTGGAATGCACTGCCGTGGTGGGAGTGGCATGCACGGGGATCGAACCCACCCGGGACGCCGATACCCTGCTGCAACGGGCGGACGTGGCGTTGCATGCCGCACGGGGTGGCGAGGCAACGGTGCGCAACTACCTACCCAGCATGGGCCAGGTCCTGTTGCGCCGGTTTCAGCTGGTCACGCAGTTCCGGCAGGCGCTGGACACGGGGCAGGTCGACGTGCACTTCCAGCCGCAGCTGGCGCTGCCCACGCGCCAGGTGATCGGGGTGGAGGCGCTGGTGCGCTGGCACCATCCGGAGTTCGGGATGGTCGACCCGGGGGAGTTCGTCACCCTCGTCGAAACTACCGGTCTGATCGATCCACTCACCGAGTATGTGCTCGACCGCTCGCTGGCGCAGTGTCGAAGCTGGCTGGACCGTGGGCTGTCGCTGTCGGTCTCGGTCAACCTCTCGGTGCGCAACCTGGCCGAGACCGGGTTTCCCCGCCGGGTGACCGACGCTCTGACACGGCACCGGGTGCCACCCGCGCTGCTGAGTTTCGAGCTCACCGAGTCGGCGGTGATGAGTGATCCGGAGCGGGCGTTGCCGGTGTTGCGCGAGCTACACGGTCTGGGTGTGCGTATCGCAGTGGATGACTTCGGTACCGGGTACTCGTCGCTGGCGTACCTCCGGCGCCTACCGGTCGACGAAGTCAAGATCGACAAGAGCTTTGTCATGGGACTATCCAGTGATCTAGGTGACCTCGCGGTGGTCCGCGCCATCGTCGACCTCGGCCACTCGCTCGGGTTGATCGTCGTCGCGGAGGGCGTCGAGCAGGACGCCACCCGGGACCAGCTGTTGGAGATGGGCTGCGACGTCGCGCAGGGCTTCCTGATCTCCCGGCCGCTCGGGGCGGATCGCTTCGACGCCTGGTTAGCCGCCCGGACCGTCCGCGCCGTCGGGGCGCGTGAGGAGACTGTCCTCACCCTGGTCGGGTAGCCTGTTGACGTTGTGTAGAGTTGTCGTCGCTCGTTCACTCGGGCGGAAAACGGGTTGCCCCAATAGCTCAGACGGCAGAGCGTCTCCATGGTAAGGAGAAGGTCTACGGTTCGATTCCGTATTGGGGCTCGTGGGAGGCTCGCCTGGCGAAGGCAGGGTTAGCTAAGGCGGGGGAGCTCTTGAAGGCGGTGTAGCTCAGTCGGAAGAGCAAGCGGCTCATAATCGCTGTGTCGCCGGTTCGAGTCCGGCCACCGCTACCATCGGTCAGGCGCGCCAGCTGCTGGCCGCAGCCCACTGCAGATGTTCGATGACAGCTCGGCGAGAGAGAGGCACCCGTGGCCGCCACTGATGTTCGGCCCAAGATCACGTTGGCGTGCGAGGAGTGCAAGCACCGCAACTACATCACCAAGAAGAACCGGCGCAACGATCCGGACCGGCTCACGATCCGCAAGTACTGCCCGAACTGCAACAAGCACCGGGCGCACCGCGAGACTCGCTGAGCCAGCTGCCTGCACAGATGGCACTGGATCCGTCGTTCGTCGGCCGGTGGTTCCCCGTGGCGGGGACCTACCAGGTGGCCCACGAGAAGATCCGCGAATTTGCCGACGCCATCGGGGACGACGACGAGATCTACCGGGATCCCGGCGTGGCCCGAGCCCTTGGCTACTCCGATGTGATCGCTCCGCCCACATTTGCGATCATCCTGGCTTTTCGAGCCCAGCAAGCGCTGCTCTGCGACCCCGACCTTAGCTTGGACTACCGCCGGATAGTGCACGGTAACCAGTCGTTCATGCACCACCGCCCGATCCGGGCCGGCGACGAGCTAGTGGCGATGCTCCATGTCGACGGTGTCCGCACCATGGGAGGCAACGACATGCTCACGGTGCGCTGCGAGATCACTGACGGTGCCGGCGACCCGGTGACCACAGCCCGGTCCGTGCTGGTGGTCCGTCACTCGGACGAGGAATGCGACAGGTGACCCGTCGCCGTCGCGGCGAGGTCTCCGAGGGCGATGACCTGCCCAGCTTGCAGGTCCGGGTCACCCGGGCGGACCTAGTCCGCTATGCCGGAGCCTCCGGTGACTTCAACCCGATCCACTGGAATGAACGAGCCGCTCGGGAGGTTGGACTACCCGACGTCATCGCGCACGGAATGCTCACCATGGCGCTGGCCAGCCGGCTGGTGACAACTTGGGCCGGTGATCCCGGGGCTGTGGTCGGCCACTCAGTGCGCTTCACCCGCCCGGTCGTCGTAGCCGACAATGCTGATGGGGCGCTCGTAGAAATCTCGGGCAAGGTGGTGCGACGCGTCGATGAGGGCACCGTCGTGGTGGCCATCACCGCGCGCTGCGGCGGCCAGTCTGTACTCGGCCAAGCCACCGTCACCGTCGCGCTGGCCTGAACGTCGGGCAGGTCAACGACTGGTGCTGCCACCCGGGCGACGGGGTAGTTGGAGCGCGCTGACTTCGGTGGCCTACACTCTGGTGCCGGGGATGCCAGCGGATCTCCCGTGCCCGGTTATGGCCGTGGCCCGGGCTATCATGGTGGTGCCCGTAGTACGGCGTCTCTACAGACGTCCGGTAAAGGGGTGTAGCTCAACTGGCAGAGCAGCGGTCTCCAAAACCGCAGGTTGCAGGTTCAAGTCCTGTCGCCCCTGCGTAGGCCTGAACCCGGCGAAAAGTCAACCCGGCGAAGCGGAGGATCACCAGCGTGAGCGACGATCGCGCC
This sequence comes from Pseudonocardiales bacterium, assembly GCA_025465385.1. Taxonomy (GTDB): domain Bacteria; phylum Actinomycetota; class Actinomycetes; order Mycobacteriales; family Pseudonocardiaceae. The sequence goes on along the minus strand of JAODNG010000344.1, from coordinate 5,085 downwards.
CACGAGACGGCGGACCGGCTGGAGCAGCCCGAGGCGTCACCCAACGTCCCGGAACCTGCCGCTGCCGTACGCCGGGCGCGGTCGGCCGAGGCGCAAGGGTCCGGGATCGCAGGCAAGGACCATCCGACCAGGGCACGCGGCGCAACCGAGACTAAGACTGCTGCACCCACTCGGCTGATCCGGTTCTTGCGCGAGGTCGTTTCCGAGCTCAGCAAGGTCATCTGGCCGAGCCGTCGGGAGTTGGTGGTTTACACGGGGGTCGTGCTGGTCTTCGTCAGCTTCATGGTGGCGTTCGTTGCGTTGCTCGACATGGGACTGGGCAGGGCCGTGCTGACCGTGTTCGGCTGATGCCGGATACCCGGGCGCCGGTTGACGACCAGCACGGCACGACGCACGCAAAGAAAGCGAGACCGACTGTGACTTTCCCAGGAGGGAGCTTCGCCGGAGGGACTTCCACGGGAGGGAGCTCCGCCGGAGAAACTTCCGCAGGAGGGACTTCCACCGACGAGGCTTCCACCGACGACCGGCAGGAGCTGACCGGGCTGTTCGACGCTGATACAGCCGACACAACTGACGCCGATGCGCCCGAGGTCGATACACCCGACGTCGAATCACTCGATGTCATCGAAACCGCTGATGAACCAGATCAGCCCGCACCGGCGGCTGAGGTGGAGCCTGCGGACCCAGTCGACGAGCTCCGATCCGCGCTCGCCACCGCCCCCGGCGAGTGGTATGTGGTGCACTCCTACGCCGGCTATGAGAACAAGGTCAAGGCGAATCTGGAGACCCGCATCCAGACCCTGGATGTAGAGGACTACATCTTCCAGGTGGAAGTGCCCACTGAAGAGGTCACCGAGATCAAGAACGGCCAGCGAAAGCAGGTGCAGCGCAAGGTGCTACCCGGCTACATCCTGGTCCGGATGGAGCTCAACGACGCCTCATGGAGCGCCGTACGCAATACGCCGGGGGTCACCGGGTTCGTCGGAGCCACCTCGCGGCCCTCGCCGCTGACCCTGGACGAGGTGCTGAAGTTCCTCGCCCCGCGAGTAGCGCAGCCCAAGGTGCCGGTCGGTGCCGGCAAGCATGCCGCAGGCCTCGGCGGCGGTAAGCCGGTGATCGAGGTGGACTTCGAGGTGGGCGAGTCGGTCACCGTGATGGATGGCCCGTTCGCCACGTTGCCGGCGACGATCAACGAGGTCAACGTCGACGCACAGAAACTCAAGGTGTTGGTGTCGATCTTCGGTCGGGAAACTCCGGTCGAACTATCGTTTAGCCAGGTCGCCAAGATCTGACCGGCACGGCGCCGGTTGGCTTACACCAAGTGCGAGGAAGGAACCATGCCCCCCAAGAGACGTAAGAGGCTCACGGCCACCGTGAAGCTCGCATTAGAGGCCGGCACCGCGAACCCGGCCTCGGTCGGGCAGGCGCTAGGCCCGCACGGTCTGAATATCATGGAGTTCTGCAAGGCATACAACGCCGCGACGCAGAACAACCGTGGTGAGGTGGTACCCGCGGTGATCTCGGTTTTCGAGGATCGCTCCTTCGACTTCGTGCTTAAGACACCGCCTGCCTCGGTGCTGCTGCTCAAGGCGGCGGGAGTAGCCAAGGGTTCGGCGGAACCGCACAAGACCAAGGTCGCCAAAGTCGGCCGGGACCAGGTCCGAGCCATCGCCGAGCGTAAACTCGAAGACCTCAACGCCAACGACATCGACGCCGCAATCAAGATTATTTCGGGGACCGCGCGCTCGATGGGTATCACCGTAGTCGACTAGGGTGGACGCTGCGATACTCCCCAATTGTTGGGCCGTCATACGCTCGCAGACCAGACCTGACTTGTAGCAATACCCAGTACGTGTGGGAGGGCCAGCGCTGGCCCGTACCACTACTGATCCAGCGAAGAAGGACAGTGATATGAAGCGCAGCAAGGCGTACCGCCAAGCGGCCGAGAAAGTCGACCGGAGCCGGTTCTACAGCCCCCTGGAGGCTGCGGCGTTGGCTAAGGAGACGTCCCCAAGCAGGATGGATGCCACCGTTGAGGTGGCCATGCAGCTGGGCGTTGACCCTCGCAAAGCCGACCAGATGGTACGCGGCACGGTCAACCTGCCGCACGGCACCGGCAAGACCGTCCGCGTCATCGTCTTCGCTACCGGCGACCGGGCCGCTGAGGCTACCGCCGCGGGTGCTGACGTGGTCGGTTCTGACGATCTCATCGAGCGCATCCAGGGTGGCTGGCTGGACTTCGATGCCGCGATCGCAGCGCCGGACCAGATGGCCAAGGTCGGTCGGATCGCCAGGATCCTCGGTCCCCGGGGCCTGATGCCAAACCCGAAGACCGGGACCGTCACCCCTGACGTCGCCAAGGCGATCGCGGACATCAAGGGCGGTAAGATTAACTTCCGGGTGGACAAGCAGGCGAATCTCCACCTGATCATCGGCAAGGTGTCCTTCGACACTGATAAACTGGTGGAGAACTATGCCGCGGCACTGGACGAGGTCCTGCGAAGCAAGCCGTCGGCCGCAAAAGGTCGCTACCTGAAGAAGATTAACTTCTCGACCACTATGGGCCCAGGTATCCCCGTCGACCCCAACCGCACCCGCAATCTGCTGACCGACGAGTTGACCCCCTGACCGAACCGCCAACTTCAACCGATTGCCCGAGTTTCGGACACCTCACAATCACCAGATAGAACCCTTCCCGGTAGGGGGCGGTGTGGGGGCATTGGTGTGGTTGGCCTAGAGTAGTACCTGATTCCACCGTAGACCGCTGGTCTCCGCGCCATTGGTGCGGACGAAGGTCCCGCGATTGTGGGCGGCCCGCGCAGGAGGACGTGGTTATGCTGTCACGCTGCGCCGTTGCGCGCTGCTGACTACGCCCCGCGCCTACTGCGTCGGGGCGTTCGTCGTTTCGGGCCCGGGTACGGGAGTCCAACCACCGCTGGCACAGCCGGGGCCCAACCGCCGCCGGCGTAACCAGCAGTCCAACCGAGGAGGCGATCCATGGCTAGACCGGACAAGGTCGACGCCGTTGCTGATATCGCGGATCAATTCCGCAGTGCCACTGCTGCGGTCGTGACCGAGTACCGCGGCCTGTCCGTGACACAACTGACCAACCTACGGCGGTCCCTCGGTAGCTCGACCACGTACCGGGTCGCCAAGAACACCTTGGTTTCGCGTGCCGCGCGAGATGCTGGTGTGGACGGTCTGGATGAGCTGTTCATCGGCCCGACCGCGATCGCGTTCGTCCATGGCGAGCCGGTTCTCGCAGCGAAGACGCTGCGTGATTTCGCCAGAGAGCATAACGCTCTGGTGATCAAGGGTGGTTACCTGGACGGTCGTGCGTTGACGGTTGCCGAGGTCGGCCAGATGGCGGACCTGGAATCTCGCGAGGTGCTGCTGGCCAAGCTGGCTGGCGCGATGATGGCCAATCTCTCCAAGGCGGCAAGACTGTTCGCGGAGCCGGCTTCCCAGGTTGCCCGGTTAGCCGCCGCCCTGCGCGACAAGCAGCAAGACCAGCAGCCGGCCGACGAGCGCGCCACCGATTGATCGACCCGTCCTAATCGACCCCGGCTCCATTGACGACAGCAGATGACAGAAGGAGAGACGCCATCATGGCGAAGATGAACACCGACGAGCTGCTCGATGCATTCAAGGACATGACCCTGCTCGAGCTGAGCGACTTCGTGAAGAAGTTCGAGGACACCTTTGATGTCAGCGCCGCGGCGCCTGTCGCGGTGGCGATGGGTCCAGCGGGCGGAGCTGCCGAAGCTCCGGCCGTGGAGGAGAAAGACGAGTTCAACGTCGTCCTCGAGGCGATCGGCGAGAAGAAGATTCAGGTCATCAAGGTGGTTCGAGAGGTCGTCTCCGGGCTGGGCCTCAAGGAGGCGAAGGACCTCGTCGAGAGTGCTCCGAAGCCAGTGCTGGAGGGCGTGCCGAAGGACCAGGCCGACGCCGCCAAGGCCAAGTTGGAGGAGGCCGGCGCCAAGGTCAGCCTGACCTGAGACGGCCCCAACCGCATTCAGCGGGCGCAGCGGGGTATCGGGCCTCGAGGGCCCCGCTCAGCCCGCTGAATGCGGAGCGGATCTGGCCGGCAGGTGTCGGTCCAGCCAGCAGAGCAAGTCGGTGAGGATCTGCTCGCGCTCGGGCTCGTTGAACACTTCGTGGTACAGGCCTTGGTATCGGTGCAGAGTCTTATCTGCCGACGACACGGTGTTGTGCACCATCGTCGAGCCGGTCAGCGCGCATATCCGGTCGTCGGTTCCATGCAGCAACAGCAGCGGCATGGCCAGTCGCGGCAGCCGGGCGGGCAAGCCCTCCATTGTCGCCAGAATCTCGGCTCCGGTTCGAGCTTTGATCTTGCCTCGGTACACCAGCGGATCCTGGTGGTAGGCCCGCACTACCGCCGGGTCCCGGCTGATCTGCTCGGTACCGAGTGCCGCGACTCCCAGGTTGGGGACCAGCGCCGAGAGCAGTCCCGCAAGCCGTCGCTGCAGCGCCGAGCCGGCCGTCACCTCCACCGCCGGCCCCGACACAACCAGCCCAGCCAGCAAGACGCGCGGTTGGGCGTCGTGGGGTTCAGTGGCGTGGGGTTCAGTGGCGTGGGGTTCAGTGGCATAGTGCAGCGCGATGAGGCCGCCGAGCGAGTGACCGACCATGAACACCGGCACACCGGGATGTCGCTGCGCGGCGAACAGTACAAAGGAGCTCAGGTCGTCCACGATCAAAGTCATCCGCTCGATATTGCCTCGTCGCCCGCCGGAACGACCGTGTCCACGGTGGTCGGCGGCATAGACCGCGAAGCCCGCAGCGGCCAGCCGGGTGCCCACGTGTGCGTAGCGCGACGAGTGTTCATGGACACCGTGCACGATGATGACGAGCGCCCGGGCCGGGTCCGGGGGAAGCCACGCTTGCCAATACGTGGACTGGTTGGCCGTGACCTTCCGGTGTCCCTCCTCATATTTGGTGCTCACCGACCACCTCCTTCGCGGGTGCGCGACGGTAGCCGTCCGCGGTCACCATCACTTCTACCTTTCCACTCTGGATGACCATGACCAGCATCGCCACCACTGGTACTTCCCTAGGGCGCCC
>JAODNG010000334.1 GCA_025465385.1 Pseudonocardiales bacterium | reverse complement strand
TGCCTGTCCTGTTCGACCCACGCCATCGGGCAGATGCCGCTACACGTCCAGCTCGTCGGCCCAAGCGGCGCAGTCCTCGACGAGCTGTACCGGTGAACGTCTCGCCGGTCGGCTCTCGCGACCGGGTCCTCGTCATCGGCTACGGCAACTCGCTGCGCGGCGACGACGGCGCTGGCTGGCACGCGGCCGCCGCGCTCGCCGACGACCTGCGGCTGGCGGACGCCGACGTGCTCATCCGCCACCAACTCACTCCCGAGCTTGCCCTGGACATCACCCACGCGCGTCTTGTCGTGCTGATCGACGCCTGCGGCGGCGCGCCGCCCGGCACGGTGTCGGTGCGGCGCGTCGAGCCGGGTTACCCGCTGGCGCCGACCTGGTCGCACAACCTGGACCCCGCCGCCCTGGTCGGCCTGGCCGTGACGCTCTACGGCGCCTCACCGCCGGTGTTCCTGGTCACCATCACCGGGGCCTTCTTCGGTTACGGCGACCGACTCTCGCCCCCGGTGCGCCAGGCGCTGCCGGAGATCGCTAACACCATCGACGTCCTCCAAGCCCAACAATCCCCTGTTCACGGATGGTGGAGGGCGGCGCGGCCGGCTTCGAGGCGTGCGACGGGTATCCGGAATGGTGAGCAGGAGATGTAGTCCAGTCCTGCGTTATGGAAGAAATGGACGGAGTCGGGGTCGCCGCCGTGTTCGCCGCACACGCCGAGTGCGATGTCGGGGCGCGTCGCGCGGCCTTCCTGGGCGGCGAGGAGGATGAGCCGGCCGACTCCCTCGGTGTCGAGCGTCTCGAACGGTGAGGTCCCGAAGATCCCGCGCTGCAGGTAGCGGGAGAAGAACGCCCCTTCGACGTCGTCACGGGAGAAACCCCAGGTGGTCTGGGTAAGGTCATTGGTGCCGAAGGAGAAGAATTGCGCAGACTCGGCGATGCGCCCGGCAGTGAGCGCCGCGCGCGGCAGCTCGATCATCGTTCCGATCAGCGCGTCGAGCTTCACGCCCGTGCGTTCGGACTCCTCGGCGAGGACCGCTGAGGTCTCCTCGGTGACCACCTGAAGCTCCTCCGCCGCACCGACCAACGGAATCATGATCTCCGGGCGGACCTGGACACCGTCGCGGCGCGCTGCGGCGGCAGCTTGGGCGATCGCGCGGACCTGCATACCGAACAACCCGGGAACGACGATGCCCAGCCGGACTCCGCGCAGCCCGAACATCGGATTGTCCTCGTGGAGCCGCCGCACCGCCCCGAGCAGCGCCACATCCTTCTCGTTCGGCTCGCCACGTTCCTGGGCCAGCGCGACCCGCACCGACAACTCGGTCAAGTCGGGCAGGAACTCGTGCAGCGGCGGGTCCAGCAGCCGGATCGTCACCGGCAGCCCGTCCATCGCGGTGAACACCTCGATGAAGTCCGCCCGCTGCAGCGGCAGCAACTCGGCCAGCGCGGCGTCGTGTTCGGCATCGGTATCGGCCAGGACCAGCCGCTCGACCTGCTCGCGACGCTCGCCGAGGAACATGTGCTCGGTACGGCACAAGCCGATACCCTGGGCGCCGAACCGCCGCGCCCGCTGCGCATCCTCGCCGGTGTCCGCGTTCGCCCGAACCACGAGCCGCCGCCGCGCGTCGGCATGACCCATCAGCCGGTGAACCGCGCGCACCAGCTCACCCGCGTTCGGGGCCTCGGGGTCCAGCGTGCCCTCGAAGTACTCCACGACCGGGGAGGCCACGACCGCCACCTCACCCAGGAACACCTCGCCGGTGATGCCGTCGATGGACAGCATCTCCCCCTCCACCACCTCGATGCCACCGGGCCCGATCAACCGCCCGCCGACCACGTCGATGTCGAGCTCCTCTGCGCCACACACGCACGTCTTGCCCATCCCCCGCGCCACCACGGCAGCGTGGCTGGTGCGCCCACCGTGGCTGGTCAGCACGCCCTGCGCGGCGATCATCCCGTCCAGGTCATCAGGATTGGTTTCATGACGAACGAGGATCACCCGCTCGCCCGCCGCCGCCCGGGCCACCGCGGTCGGGCTGTCGAACACCACCGCGCCGGTAGCAGCGCCGGGGGAAGCGTTCATCCCGACCGTCAAAACCTTCGGCACCGCATCGGAGTCAAAGCGCGGGAACATCAGCTGCGCGAGCTGGGCGCCGGTGACCCGACGCAGCGCTTCGTCGGTATTGATGAGGCCCTCATCAACGAACTGGCAGGCGACCACGAACGCTGCCGCCGCGGTGCGCTTACCGACCCGGGTCTGCAACATCCACAGGGTGCCGCGTTCGATCGTGAACTCGATATCGCACATGTCCTGGTAGCGCCGCTCCAGTATCGCCATGATCTCGCGCAGGTGGCGGTAGGAGACCGGGTCGAGTCGCTCCAACTCGGCCAGGGGCAGGGTGTTTCGGATGCCCGCTACCACGTCCTCGCCCTGGGCGTTGGCCAGGTAGTCGCCGTAGACGCCCCGCTCACCGGTCGCAGGGTCCCTGGTGAACGCCACCCCCGACCCAGAATCGGCCCCCAGGTTGCCGAACACCATCGCCACCACACTCACCGCGGTCCCCAGGTCAGCGGGGATGCGTTCCTGGCGGCGGTAGGTGATCGCCCGGGGGGAGTTCCACGACTCGAACACCGCGCGAACGGTCAGCTCCACCTGCTCACGCGGGTCTTGAGGGAACTCCCGGCCCGCCTGCTCGAGCACCACCGCCTTGAACGACGCGACGATCGATTGCAGATCCACCGCGTCCAGACCGAGATCATTCGATGTGCCCCGCGCATGTTTCACCGCGTCGAACGCGATATCGAAATGCTCGGCGTCGATCCCGAACACGGTCTTGCCGAACATCTGAACCAGGCGCCGGTAGGAGTCCCAAGCGAACCGCTCATCACCAGCGACCCGCGCCAGGCCAAGCACGGACCCATCGTTGAGCCCGACATTGAGAACGGTCTCCATCATCCCCGGCATCGAGAACGGCGACCCTGACCGCACCGACACCAACAGCGGATCCTCGGCATCACCAAGGCGCTTACCCATCGCAGTCTGCAATGCCACCAGATGGTCGTCTACCTGCCCCGCCAGCTCCGGCGGCTGCACCCTGGACTCCAGGTACGCCCGGCACGCCTCGGTCGTGATAATGAACCCCGGCGGCACCGGAAGCCCCATGTTCGTCATCTCCGCAAGATTCGCGCCCTTACCGCCGAGCAGATCCTTGAGATCCTTATTGCCCTCGGCGAACGCGTACACGTATTTCGACATGCCAACCTCCTGAAAGGGCGGTGGTGGGGACCACCTTTCAGCACTGCCAGGTCTCAGACCTCCGGAACTTAAGTGAAGGTCACAATTGAGGTTGGCCGAGCTGTTTTGATCTGTAGATGGTGGGGCAGCGGTCGCCGGGGATGTAATCGCCTATCAGCTCAAGACGGACAGGCATCTGGAAAATGTTCGAGTACCTCGGCCAGTGCGCGCCGTGGAGTAGCAGGTAGTGGCGGGTTCTCCGTGGGAGCCCATCCGATGCGCAGGACGATCTGGGGGAAGCCGAACCCGTCCAGAACCCGGGTGCGGACCAGCTCGCGGGTGGCTTCGATCTCCAGCACCTGGCTGACCGGACAGGTCGCGAGTCGCAACGCGGTGGCCGACAGCAGCACCGCGCTCATTGCCTCACCAGCGCGTAGTCGCGATACCGGTTCGTCGGTCGCGGTGGCCAGCACCAGTAGCTCTGCGGCATCGTTCTGGTCGCCTGCGGGTGCTTGGGTGAGCACGCCGTGGGGGAAGGCGCGCATCGTGGTGTCGTCGTGGTGTGTTTCGTGGGCCGGAATGTTCGAGGCCGGAACTCCCTCGACGGCAAGGGAACTGCGGCCGGCCCAGGTGGCCAGCTCGCTGGCGTAGTCGGGGTTGTCCTGCTGTCGCAGCGATGCTTCGGTGATGGCCAGGGCCAACGTGAAGCGGTCGTTGGGATCCGTGGCCGGTATCAGTACGGCGCCCTGTTCAGCGGCCAGTTTCGTGAGGTCGTCGAGCAGATTCGGTGGCACCGGCCAGGAGCTGAACCTGCGACGGTCCGTGCGGCGTTGCGGGATCGCCGATGCCAGCGCGATGTCCTCGGCGCTGGGCGTCTGCTGGTGACAGCAGATCGCAGCGAGGTGGTCGGGTTGGCTCGGGTTCGGCAGCCGGGTCACTGTGGTGGCCCAGCCCTCGGCGGCTAGGGCGACGCGTAGGTGGTGCAGCGTGGCGCCGCAGCTGATCAGCAGGTCGCGGCCGTCGGGGTCGGTGGCGGGCAACAGGCGTGAGGTGTCAGCGAACAGATGCACTGAGCTGTCGGCCAGCCTCCATTGCCACGGCTGGGAGTTGTGGATTGACGGCGCGCGGGCGGCCAGGGACACTGCAGCGCGCACTGTCGACTCGTCGGGGACCTTGCTCATGATCGTCACCTCTCAAATGGCCGACTGCAGCAGCAGCCGTCGTTCTGCGGACCCGATCTCCGATCGCACCGCGGTGATCGCGTCGGGTTGATCAAGATCGATGTGATTCCCAGACGCACCAGGTGCTCGGCGAACCCGGGCTTGTTGGCGGGGGCATGCCCGCACAGAGATGTGGTCATGCCGGCCTGGTGGGCGGTTGTGATGGTCCGGTCGATGGGGTCCACGGCGGGGTCGGACTCGTCGAACAGCTCGGCGTACTCCGGGATCCGGTAAGCGATGGACGGGACTTCGGCCGTCACCCACCGGTACAGCCCGCGCTGGCTGCCCAGCGGACTGGCGTTGCGCTGGCGAAGCGAACCCGACGTGAAGTGCCG
>JAODNG010000282.1 GCA_025465385.1 Pseudonocardiales bacterium | reverse complement strand
TCGAACACCGCATCGACGGCCGTCCCACCAGCCTCGGCGCGGCGTCGGCCGCGGTCGCCGGGTTGGTCGGCATCACCCCGGCGTGCGGCTACGTAGACACGTTCGGCGCGATCGTCATCGGGCTGGCCTGCGGCGTGGTCTGCCAGCTCGCGATCCGGCTCAAGTACCGGATGGGCTATGACGACTCGCTCGACGTGGTCGCCCTCCACGGAGTCGGCGGAGCGGTCGGGCTGCTGCTGACTGGCCTGTTCGCGACCACCGCCGTCAACTCCGCGGGCGCGAACGGGCTGTTCTACGGGGGCGGGGGCGGCCAGCTCGGCAGGCAGGCCGTCGGGGTGCTGGTGGCCGCCGGGTACGCGTTCGCGGTCACCTTCGGACTCGCCTGGCTGGTCCGTGCCACGATAGGGTTCCGCGTCGCCCCCGAGGTCGAGGCCGAGGGCATCGACGAAGCCGAGCACGCCGAGAGCGCGTACGAGTTCTCGCCGCTCACCACGACGGGCCGCGGCACGGTGCTGCCATCCCACCCGGTGACGCACGAGGAGAGCGCGACATGATGCTGGTGACCGCGATCGTCAAGCCGTTCGCGCTGGGCGACGTCAAGGTCGCGCTGGAGCGCCTCGGCGTGCTGGGGATGACGGTGAGCGAGGTGCAGGGCTTCGGCCGGCAGAAGGGACACACCGAGGTCTACCGGGGCGCGGAGTACGTGGTGGACTTCGTGCCCAAAATTCGAGTCGAGGTCGTGGTCGACGAGGCGCGGGTGGACAAGACCATCGACGCGCTCGTTGCGGCGGCTCGGACCGGAAAAATCGGGGACGGGAAGGTCTGGGTCACTCCGGTGGAGACTGTGGTCCGGGTGCGAACCGGTGAGCGCGGTCTGGACGCCCTGTGACGCACCCGACCGACCTGCGCGCGAGTGTGAGAGCCGTCACAACACCCCGGCGCGACGCCAGAGTAGCTTTCCAGGGCCGGCGATGAGCCCCACCTCGTTGAAAAACTTGATCACTTTCTGGGCGGCGAACTGCTTGGTCTCGCGCCAGTGCGGGTTCGCCGCAGCCGCTGCGACGGCCTCCTTGACGTCCAGTCCGACCGCCGCGTACACCTTCGGATCGATCAGGCTAGTGGTGGCGCAGTAGACCACTACGGCGAGAATGAAGCGGCTGTATGCCCGGCCCAGCCAACCGAGCCGGGGCCACTGCCGGTACGTCTCGTCGCGGGCGTAGCGGATGTGGCGGGCCTCCTCGACGACGTGGATCCACGAGACCTTCTGGACGATCGGCTGCAGCGACTCATCCGCCATCTGCTCGCGCTGCAGGGCGTCGAGGATCTCCTCGACGTAGATCGCCCCCGCGAAGGACAGGGTGCCGTTGGAGGTCGTCTTGAACAACCGTCCGAGCTGGTGGACGATCCAACCGGGGCGGTACTCCGAGCCACCGAATTTCTCCGCAGCCCGGGAGAACATCACCGAGTGCCGGCATTCGTCGGCGATCTCGGTCCACCCGTACCGGGCGTGCGCACTGCCCGTGGGACGGTCGTAGATGTGTCGCACGAGCATCTGCATGAGAATCGTCTCGAACCAGATGCCAACGCTGTAGATGCTTGCCAACTCATGCTTGGTCAGCTCGATCCGCTGCTCCTCGCTCATCCGCTCCCACAGCGACGTCCCGTAGAGCGAGCTGCGGCGCGGGTCCAAGAAGTAGCGGTCCGGCGCGAGCGGTGCGTCCCAGTCGATCTCGACGGCCGGGTCGTAGGAATGCTTGGCCGAGGTCCGCAGCAGCCGCTGCGCGGTGTGTTCGCGGTCGGGGACTTGGCTGGTCGTCGCGTCAACTGCGCTAGCCGTGGACATCTGCGGCCTCCTTGACAAGCGGATAGCTTTCCCATAAGCAGTTCACCTCTAAGATAACTGACGTGTCAGTCACCGGCAAGCGGAAGCCACTCACCTCGACGAATGCGGTCCAGGCCCAGCCATCCGAAGTCCACCGCCCGCGCCTCGACCTTCGCCCGCGGTACCTCCGGGTGGTCCAGCCACCAGGACATCAGTCCCTGCAGCGCGCCAACGACCAGTGGGACGGTGAGCCGCGCCTGCTCCAGCACCTCCTCCGGCGGCGCCGTACTCCCCCGCTCAGGGGCGTAGTAGCTGGCGAGCACCGCCGCGAACACCTCCGTGACCTGATCCCGGAGGCCGCGCAGCGACGCGCCGAGCTCCGGATTGTCGAGATGTCGTGCGACCAGCGCCCAGGCTTCCGGACGTTCGGTAACCACGTCGCAAAGCAGCCGGACCGCGCCGCGCCAGGCGCCGAGCGCGTCGCCGGCATTGCCCAGCACTTCGGGCAACCGGCTCATGAAGCCCTCCACGACCTGCTCGGTAACCGCCGCGAAAAGCTCCTCCTTGCTGGGGAAGTGCTGGTACACCAGCGCCTTGCTCACCCCGGCGGTGGCGGCGACGTGTTCCATCTGGGTCAGGTAGTAACCCCGGCTACCGAACTCCCGCAGCGCCGCGTCGAGCAGCTCACCGCGCCTGGCCTGGGACGACAGCCGGCGTCGGACGCCTGCAGCGCTCGGGAGGTCCGTCGGGGAGGGTCGGATCACAGCGGCACACCGCGGATGGAGGCATCCAGCACGGTGACAGTGTGCGCTAGTGCCAAGGGCGTGCCCAGCCGCCGGGCGCTGGCCGCGATCTGCATCAGGCATCCCGGGTTGGCGGTCACCAGCACCGACGCCCCGGTAGCGAGCACGTTGCGCGCTTTACGGTCCCCCAGTTCGGTGGCCGGCTCGGGGTTGAGCAGGTTGTAGACCCCCGCCGAACCGCAGCACAGATCCGCTTCGGCGATCTCGGTCAGCCTCAACCCTGGGATGTCTCGCAGCAGCGCGCGGGGCTGGGACCGGACACCTTGGGCGTGTCCGAGGTGGCAGGCATCGTGGTAGGCGATCGTGACGTCCAGCGGGTGCCGCGGCGCCACCGGCCCGAGCTCGACGAGCAGCTCGGAGACGTCTCGGGTGCGCTCGACGAACGCTTGTGCGCGCTCGGCGTAGTCGGGATCGTCGCGCAACAGGTGCGCATACTCCTTCATCGCCGAGCCACAACCTGCAGCGTTGACCACGACATAATCCACCCTCGCGGCCTCGAAGCGCTCGATCAGCGCCCGGGAGAAGCGGATCGCCTCATCCTCGCGACCCAGGTGTTGCGACAACGCCCCGCAGCAGCCTTGCCCGTGGGGGATCACGACGTCGCAGCCCTCAGCGGCGAGCACCCGCGCGGTGGCGGCGTTGACTTCCGGGAACAACGCGTCCTGCACGCAGCCGGTGAGCATCCCCACCACCGCACGGCGCCGCCCCGAGGCGGGCACCCGCTCGGGCAGCGGCCGCCGTCGGGTCACCGTCGGGGTCAGCGACTCCATCACCCGCAGCGTCGGCGGTAACCGGTCCAGCAGCCCGGTCCGCCGCAGCAGCCGGTCCAGTCCACTGCGCTGGTACAGCGCCAGCGGCCCGCGCAATGCCCGCAATCTCTTCGGGTAAGGAAACAACCAGAAGATCGCCTCGCGGAGCAGCCGCTCCCGGCGCGATCGCTGGTAGCGGCGCTGCACCTGAGCCCGGGTGTCAGCGATCAGCGTGCCGTACTGCACACCAGACGGGCAGGCCGGCACGCAGGCCATACACCCCAGGCAGGCGTCGAAGTGCCCGACCATCGACGCCGACAGCGGCTCACCCTCCAGGCCAGATTTCATCAGGTGGATGCGGCCACGCGGTGAATCCATCTCCTCCCCCCACAGCACGTAGGTGGGGCAAGACGGCAGGCAGAACCCACAGTGGACACAGTCCTTGATCAGCTCGGGCTGCGGCGGGTGGTGGTCATCGAATGCGCCCGCAGTCATTTAGATCCCTCCCACGAACCGTCCGGGCGAAAGTCGGTGCTCCGGATCGAACTGGTCCTTCAACCGGCGCATCAACGCCAGTGCGGGCACCGGCCCCCACACA
>JAODNG010000234.1 GCA_025465385.1 Pseudonocardiales bacterium | reverse complement strand
GGCCTCGAGTCCGGCTGGCTTGATCAGGGATCCCGAACGTCAGTGTCCAGGCCACTACCGGGGACAGAATCATCAGTAGCGTGGCCACCGCGGCTGAGACGGCCAGCAGCCACCCGGTTACCCCGCCGAGCACCTCTCGGCCCCGCGCCACACCATCGACACTGATAGCCCGAACCACGCCCGGCACTAGCACCATCGTCAGCACCGGCCCGGCAATCAAGATGAACACCAAGTGCGGGACGACGTAGCTGGCCTGGAAGGCATTAGCGAAAGAGGTCGGACCCAGCACCGCCCCGATCACCACTACCCGCAGCAGTCCGATGGCTCGACTGACCAGCCCCCAACCGGCCACGGTTGCTGAATTCCGCGCGGTCGTCCTGGGGGTTGAGGTATCCAGCGCTGCTCTCGCCGCTGCAATCACAGTTGGGCCCGCACGGATTGTCGGAGGACGTGCCCCAGACCCCGGTCCACCTCGCCGCCTCCCCGCTGTCAAGTTCTTCGTACCGATAATGTCCGCGACATGAGTCCTGGTCGCGCCGCGTCAATCTACAAAGTGCGGAGTCGGATAAGGGCCGCCACGAGTTACGCTGCGTTGATCGGCGGTGCTTAGACGGTGAACGGCGCCGACCGATCGGTAGCGCTAATCAGCTTGACTAAATTCAGCCCATGCATGGATGCTTATGTAAACACGGCGTGAAGTGCTATCGAAGGTGATTATGTGCTGCGATCGCTAGATGCAATCCATCTGGTCTCTGCGTTCCTGTTGGACGCTGTCGTTGTGCTGGAGAGCGGACCATTCGAGGGAGGCGGCGATTTTAACGTAGTCAAATGCTTGAGCCGGGAGTGCCGTAGTTGGGGCAGGGTCCAGCCGCATCTGAGCGCCCGCCCCGGTTGCCGCCTACCATTCGGGGAGGTAGGCGGCGTGACCGGTCCATTACGGGCGGTGGTTCCAGCGGTGACCGTCCCAGCGGTCGTGATTCCAGCGGTGATGGGCTTGATCCCAGGTCCACCGATCACCCGGGCAGCGCGGGTCGCCCCGGTGGTTGAAGTCATCGCAGAAATCCCGGCCGAGCGCGGTGAGGTGGCCTGCGGTGGTCTGAGCCTGCTGCGGGGCTGGGGTCAGTGTGGTGGCTGAAGCGGTGCCTGCGCCGGTCGCAACGGCTCCAACGGCTAGCAGTACCGCCGCGCCATGCCTGATGATCGTTGGTGTCATGAAGCGCATCTCCTCGATCGGGTGAAAAGCTTGTGTCGGGTAGACGCGCGATCAAGCGACGATGTTGCGCGCTCATAGCTGGGAGTTGGCTGGAAGCGAGACCCGGGAAGACCACCCGGTTCGCGGATCGCGCGCTAGAACACGGTGGCGGCGCTGTGCGCTGAGCCGCACACCGTCGTGGGTGCGTGGCGGTCGGGGGATGCGGTGAACAGGCGGTACTACGCCTCGAGATGGCGGTGGCTGACCGGGGGGCGTGAGTCCGAGGGGTGCGCAGCAGATGGCGACGACGACTCGGAAACATTGCCGGGTGGTGGGAGTGGCGCGGCGATCACTTGCTTCGCCTGATACGGATGAAGCGCCGCTGGAATAGGTGCATCAGTACCGTCGGCACGCCCTAGAATAGCTGACCCCGGAGCGCTCCCTCTTTGTGAGCGGTCGTGTGAACGTTGAGGTAGTAATCGGATGGACTGTTTATAGCGTCTAGAATCTTCCCTCGGGGACTATGGACGCAGCCCGAGGCCGTGTGACGCTGTCCGTCGAAGCGTTGGTCATTGAAGAAATCGATCCAATGCGCGCCATCGTTTCGACGAGGCGCGGCGTGCAGGTGGAAGCCGGTCACCACACCGTCGAGTCTGTTCCAGGTGATGACGTAACAGGCGGTCTCGTGTTCTGGGTCGAGATCGAGCCGAGCCATGCCCCACCCTTTGGGGTCTCCGCCATCGCGGAGCTCACCACCGCTCAGGTATACGGAGACGTGACGATCACCATCATGGCGTACAGGGTCGGTCCCTTGCGCCGCCGCCGCCGAGGTCGGTTCGGTGAGGATAAGGAACGACGAGGTGAATGCTAGGCATGTTCCGATCCACCCCATTTTCCGGATGCCTTCGCGGTGCTGCATCGGCGGACCTTTCTTGTCGGTATGGGCCATCCTTAAGTTCCCTCTTGGAGGGTTCGGCCGGATGAGCTAGATGCAGTCGCGTCATGTCCTGACTTCCGCCACGCTAAGGTGCGAGAACCAAGAGACCGTAAAGACGACTGTTCCCCGACGGCTTCTAACCTAGCCCACCTTCTCTACCGTGGGAGTGGGTACTTCACACCTGTGAAGGAGTAATTTCACACATGTTGACGTGCTGTTGTGGACGCGTCCTGGACGGCGTCATGCCAGCTCTCGCCACGGTGGCGGCTGATGCGTGGTAGAAAACGGCTTCGCTACGCCGGTGATCAGCGCTGGCCACGCCTTCCTGCAGGGCCTCTGCCGCAGCCATTACGAAGTCGGCGTTGACCCGTGACACCGGCTGCCGGCGGCCTTCGAGCAGTGCAGCGCCCCTTGGCCACCACCCTTTGAGCGAAGGAACCGACGCCGCGGAACCGTCTCATGGACGATCCCGCTGATGGTCGGGGTCAGCGCTGCGTGATCGATGTGTACTGCCGCTCGGTGTGCCCGGTGTAGACCTGCCGTGGTCTGCCGATCTTGGTGCGCGGGTCGTTGATCATCTCGCGCCAGTGCGCGATCCAGCCCGGTAATCTCCCCAGCGCGAAGAGCACTGTGAACATCCGGGTGGGGAAGCCGATCGCCCGGTAGATCACACCGGTGTAGAAGTCGACGTTGGGATACAGCTTGCGCTCGACGAAGTAGTCGTCGGCGAGGGCCTTGGCCTCCAATGCCAGCGCGATCTCGACCAGCGGGTCGGTGACCCCCAGCTTGTGCAGGATCTCGTCGGCGGTCCTCTTGACGATCTTGGCTCGGGGGTCGTAGTTCTTATAGACCCGGTGCCCGAAGCCCATCAGCCGCACACCGTGGTCGTGTTTTTTCACCTTCTCGACGAACGCGTCGACGTCACCCCCGTCAGCGCGGATGCGTTCGAGCATCTCGGGCACCGACTGGTTCGCCCCGCCATGCAGCGGGCCGAACAGCGCGTTGATTCCCGCCGAGATGGAGGCGAACAGGTTGGCTTGCGAGGAGCCGACCATCCGCACGGTGGACGTGGAGGTGTTCTGTTCGTGGTCGGCGTAGAGGATGAACAACAGCTCCAGCGCGCCGGCTACCACCGGGTCGATCTCGAAAGGTTCCGTGGGCAGCCCGAAGGTCATCCGCAGGAAATTGTGCACCAGGCTTAGCGAGTTGTCCGGGTAGAGAAACGGCTGGCCGATCGACTTCTTGTACGCATACGCCGCGATGGTGGGCAGCTTGGCCAGCAGCCGCACCGTGGAAATCTCCACCTGGTCGCGGTCGAAGGGGTTGAGGCTGTCCTGGTAGAAGGTTGACAGCGCGGATACTGCGCTGGACAGCACCGGCATCGGATGGGCCTCGTGGGGAAAGCCATCGAAGAACCGTTTGAGGTCCTCGTGCACCAAGGTGTGGATCCGGATCCCCTCGGTGAAGTTCTCCAGCTGTCCGCTGGTCGGCAGGTCCCCGTAGATCAGCAGGTAACTGGTCTCCAGGAATGTCGAGTGCTCGGCGAGCTGGCCGATCGGGTAGCCGCGGTAGCACAGCACGCCCGCGTCACCGTCGATGTAGGTGATCGCCGACGTGCACCCGGCCGTGTTCACGAAACCCGAATCCAGGGTGACCATCCCGGTGGCAGCCCGCAGGGTGCCCAGGCCGATCCCGGGGGCACCTCGAGTCGCCCCCGTGACCGACATCCGGTGCTCACCCCCCGGATAACCCAGGGTCACAGCGGGATCGCCACGACCGTTGTCAGCCATGGCGGTCCCCTCTGCTCGACGCACCCACCCACCGGTCGCCGCAGTACGCCGAGCGGCACGAATAGCACGACGATCGACAGGGCCTCCCGACCACTGTCGATGATCTCAGTATGGTCATCTCGCTCCCCGGTTGGTGAGATTGTCGTCGTCGGTTCCGCGCCCCGTGGGCGCCAGAACCCTCGGTCCGGCGTCGATGACTGGGGCGGCAGTAATGGCCACTTGGTGGTGATCTTCTCGCTGGTGTATCTGCTGACGCAGCGACAGTGTGAGGATTGGCGTCGGCGCATAGGGTGGTCTGCCTCGATGCTCGACGACGAGGCCGCGCGAGCGCGAGGGCATTCGCTGGGGTACCAGGACTCGAACCT
>JAODNG010000205.1 GCA_025465385.1 Pseudonocardiales bacterium | reverse complement strand
GCGAGGTAGCTGATGCGGCGGTGCGGTGGCAGGTGGTGGAAGCAGCCGGAATCGTAGATCAGGTCGTACGGGCCGCCCAGGTCGGTCGCGGTGAGGGCGAAGGCATCGCCGCAATGAAAGTGGACCTCGGTGCCGGCATCGCGGGCGCGGTCCTTGGCCCAGGCGATGGCCGCCGGGGAAAGGTCCACGGCGTCCACCGTGAATCCCGCCGAGGCGAGGTGCACGGCGTTGCGGCCGGGGCCACAGCCTAAGTCGAGCGCGCGGCCTGGGGTGACCATGGAGCGATCGAGGTAGGAGACGAGATTCTCGTCCGGTTTAGCCACGAAGAACGGCACGGGCTTGGAGCGGTCCGCGTAGAAGCTGTCCCACCAGCAGGAGCCGGCGTCGCCTGTCCAGCGGTCGGCCTCCGGCGCGAACAGCCCATCCAGGAGCCTCAATACGTCGTCCACCGTGCGTATGTATCGGTCCATCCGGCCCCTTCCAACCGAAGACGATCTTAGACCGGGAGGACCCACAAGCGCAGGTCAGCGGTGTTGACGGCCTTTTCGGGGCGCAACGAAGCTACCGGCGCCGCCCAGCGCGTCCCACTAGCTGTAACCGGCCGGCCAAACCAGCTCGCAACACCAGTCGCAGCGGGGCATACAGCGGGCCGCAGTGGCGGTCAGCGAGGTAGCGGTAGGTACTGCGATGGTGCTCAGCGAGCATCTGCTCGGAGACACGGCTGGTGGAGTGCCCCCCGAGGTGGGTGACTTCCGCGCTGGGAACGTAGACGTTGAGCCACCCGGCGCGACCGAGCCGGTCGCCGAGATCGACGTCCTCGAAGTACATGAAGTAGCGGGAGTCGAACCCCCCGACCGACTCGAATGCGGTCCGGCGTAGCAGCAGGCACGACCCGGACAACCACTGAGCGGTCCGCTCACCCAGGGCGGCGTCGGACTGCCGGTAAGCCGTGGTCCATGGGTTGCCCGACCAGATCGGGCCGAGTGCCGCGTGCCCGATGCCGCGGCCCAGTGCAGGCAGCAGCCGCGCCGACGGGTACACCGTCGCGTCCGGCCGCCGGATCAGCGGCCCCAGGGCCCCCGCTCGGGGCCACCGCTGCGCGGCCTCGAGCAGCTCGTCGAGGCTGCCCGGGTGCCACTCGATGTCCGGGTTGGCCACGACCACCCAGCCCACTTCGGGCCCCCACTCGACGACTCCCCGGTTGGCGGCACTGCCGTATCCGACGTTCTCCCCGATACGGAGCAGCTGTACACCATCACGGCGGATCGCGCGTTCCGGAGCCCCGTCGGTGGAGCCGTTGTCGACCAGCAGCACTCGCAGCGGCCGGCTGGTCGCCTTGACCACCGAATCGAGGAACGTGTCCAGGGTCTCGCCGGGTGAGTAGGTCACCGTGACGACTGCCAGGTCCTGGCCATAGACGTTGCGGGGGCGCACGGCGTTCGATTCTGCACCCCGGTGTGAGCGACGGGGCTAGCGGGACCGCCGGCGCGCCGCCACGGCGCGGCTGTAAGCATCCCGGTGCAGCGTCGCGCTCGCCGCCCAGGAGAAGTCCTTGGCGCGCCGCTGTGCGGCAGCCGACAGCTCCGCCCGGCGAGCTGGGTCATCCAGCAGTTCGACCAGGCCTGCGGCGATGTCGTCGGCGTCGATGCCGCAGTAGGCGACCGCATCACCGCCGACCTCAGGCAAGGACAGCCGCCGGGTGGTCAGCACGGCGGCCCCGGCCGCCATCGCCTCCAGCACCGGCAGTCCGAATCCCTCCCCCAACGACGGGTAGGTCACCACTGCAGCGCCACCGAGGAACCCGGACAGCTCAGCCAGCGGGAGGTAGCCGGCCCGGATCACCCGAATCCGGTGCGGCACGGCCTGCAGCGCACACTCAACCTGGCTGTCCCAGCCTGGCTGCCCCGCCAGTACCAGGGCGGGCGGGTCAGGCCGGCCGGCGCGGATCTGACTTGCCCGGGCGAAGCCACGGATCAACGCCGGCACGTTCTTGCGCGGTTCGAGGGCTCCGAGAAAAGCCACGTAGGGGCTGGTGTCCAGGCTCAGCCGGCGCCGGACGACGATTTTCTCCTCCGGTGATGGGGGGTGGAAGCGGTCGGCATCCGCCCCGTGGTGCACCACGTGCAGGCTGTCGACATTCCGGGCGACGTCGGGGCCGGCGACGCGTCTCAGCTCACGGGCCGTTGACGCGCTGGGCACCACGCAGACATCGGCTCTGCGCAGCGAGGTCCGCGTCCAGGCCCGGAAGAAGCCTGCTTTGACCGGCGAGTGCACCCCCGGGTCGGTGAAGAACGTCGCGTCGTGCAACGTGACCACCGTGGCCGCCGGGGTGGCCAGCGGCATTGTGTAGTGCGGGCAGTGCACCACGTCTACTCGCGCCCGGCGGATCAGCCAGGGCAGGGTGGTCTGCTCCCAAGTCAGGCGCGCGGTCCGGGCGACGAGCCGCTCCACCGCAGGCACCACGTCGGCGTGCGGAGCCAGCGCGGCGTAGAGCTGCGCGTCACGCGGCTGGCACACCACCATCAGCGCGGCACCGTCTGCTTCTAGCGCCGCGACCAGGCAGTCGACGTAGCGACCGACGCCACCACGGTCGGCCTGCACCGCCGTCGCGTCGATGAGCACCCGTGGCTCGGCGAACACGCGGGGAGCCTACGAGATAACGCTGTGTGCACGCGCTTGGTGTAACTCCAGGTGCACCGACCACACCCGGCGGGCGGTGCGTTCCCAGCTGAACTGCTCGGCCCGACGTCGACCCGCGGCACGCATGGCCTGCATTGTGGCGGGGTCGGACGCCACCACACGCAGGGCGGTGGCCAGCGCCGCGGGGTCATTGCGGGCTACCACGACGCCGGCGCCCCCGGCTACCTCGACGAGCGCGGGGGCATCGGAATGCACGACCGGTACGCCGGCAGACATCGCTTCCAGCACGGGCAGGCCGAAACCCTCAGCCAAGCTCGGCGCCGCGAGCACCGCTGCACCATGCAGCACGACGGCCAGCTCAGCGTCGGTGATCCGACCCAACACCTGCACCCGGGCTGGATCCAGCCCGCATCGCCGCGCTAATGCGGCCGGGTGGACTTGCCCCCAACCCGGCTGGCCGACCAGTACCACCGGCAGATCCGGGGCATGCGGCGCGGCGAGCGCGGCGAGCAGCGTATCGATCCCCTTGCGCGGTTCGATGGTGCCGACCGCGAGCACGTAACGAGGCGGCAGCCGAAGCTGGGTTGCGATGGCGGCAGCGTCGCGCGGCAAGCTCGTCAGGGCCCCGCTGACACCCTCCCCGACCACGTGTACCGGAGCCCGGCAAGGCACGTGCCGCGGCAAGTCGTCGGCGACCGTGGCGGTGGGAACCACGAGGGCATCCGCCCGGCTAGCCGCGCGCCCGATATTGCGGCGGTGCCAGCCGACCCCACGCCGGGTCAACCCGTCAGGATGGGTCCAGGGCACCGTGTCGTGCACCGTGACCACCAAGTCTCGGCCGCGGCTGGGTCCCGGTGGCGCCAGCGGTGTCGGGGCGTGCACGGTGTCACCCCCGGGCCACAGTGCGACGCCCGAGTCCCAGGCCGCGACGAGCGCTTTGCGGGGCAGTGGCATCCGGTGTGGCCCCTCGACTCCGGGAATCATCGCCGGCGTGGGGTCGGCGTGCCGGGCTATCGCGCCGCCCACCGTCCAGCCGGCCGGGGCGGTGGCGGCCAGTGCCGCGGTGAGCTCCCGGGAGTACCGCCCGGTCCCCCCCGGCACCGGCGCGAGCAGCTGCTCCAGCAGCACCACCAGCTTGGGCACGCGCCGCAGTGTGGCACGAGTACGTACTGTGGCACGGGTACCGTCACGCCCCGTGTCACGCGCGCGAACCACGGTAGTCGTGGTCACTTGGCGAGGCCGCGGTCTGATCGGGCGCTGTCTGGACGCGTTGGCCGCTCAAACCTGCCCGCACCGGGTGCTGGTGGTAGACAATGCCTCGACTGACGGCACCGCGCAGGAGATTGCCCCGCACCGCCCCGAGGTGCTGCGGATGACCCGCAACGTCGGCTACGCCGGCGCACTGGCAGCCGCGTTACCGCACGTCAGCACGCCGTTCATGGCCTGGCTCAACGACGACGCGCAACCGGAGCCGGGGTGGCTCGCGGCGCTGGAACAGGCCCTGGATGGCGATGACACGGCCGCCGCGGCATCCTCGGTGCTGCAAAGCGGAGACGGCACCGTGACCTCGACCGGCGTAGCACTCACTCGCATCGGTTACGGCCGCGACACCACCGGGAATCTGCCGTTCGGGTTCTGCGGCGGCGCAGCGTTGTTGCGCACCGACGCGCTGCGCGCCGCCGGCGGTGTCCCAGGCTCGCTGTTCTGTTATTACGAGGACACCGATACATCGTGGCGACTGCGACTGTCGGGCCATCAGGTCATCGCCGTGTCCGGCGCCCGGGTCCGGCACGTCGGGGGCGCCTCCGCAGGGCACGGCACGCCCACCTTCCACCACTGGAATGAGCGCAACCGGCTGCTGGTGTTGCTGCGCTGCGCACCTGCCGGGGTGGCCACCCGCGAGCTGGCCCGCTTCCTCGTCCTGACCTTCGTCCTACCGTTGCGCCGGCACCGTCCCCCAACCCCCAACTTTGCGTTCGCCCTGCGACTACGAGTGCTAGCGGAAGTAGCCACGCGCCTACCCGTCACCCTCGTCGCCCGCCACCGCATCACCCGAAACGCGACGGTGTCTCGCGCCGCCGTCTGGTCAGCTGTGCATTCAGCGGGCTCAGCGGGGCTATTGGTGGCCTCGAAACCCCGCTGAGCCCGCTGAATGCGGGATGGGGCACGCTTCGGCGCGTGAATGAGGGCGTCGTGTCGGTGGTGGTGGTCAATTATCGGGGAGCGGACGACACCCTGGCGTGCCTGCGGACGCTGCGCGACGAGTTGGACTGGCCCGTTGAGGCGCTCGAGCTGATCTGCGTGGACAACGCGTCGGACGACGGCAGCGCGCAGCGGATCGCCGCTGCGGTGCCGCAGGCGCGCTTGATCCGCTCGGCCACCAACACGGGCTTCGCCGGTGGCTGCAACCTCGGGGTCAGCCACGCCACCGGCGCGATCGTCGGCTTTCTCAACAGCGACGCCCGGCCGCACCGCAACTGGCTGGGCGCCGCGGTCGAGGTGCTCCACCAAGATCGAGGCGTCGCGGCAGTGGCCAGCAAGGTGCTCGACTGGGACGGTGAGCGGATCGACTACGTCGACGGCGGCCTGACGTGGTATGGCATGGGGTACAAGCCGCACGTCGGTAAACCCGACGACGGCGCCCACGACACCGCCCGCGACGTGCTGTTCGGCACCGGCGCCGCGCTGGTGATCCGGCGCGAGATCTTCGAGCGACTCGGTGGGTTCGACGAGCGGTTTTTCATGTTCTGCGAGGACGTCGACCTCGGCTGGCGGCTGAACCTGCGCGGGTACCGGGTGCGGTACGAGCCGCGGTCAATCGCCTACCACCGCCACCACGCCTCGCTGCACGGGGCCGACCCAGCCCGCGAGACCTACCTGCTGGAACGCAACGCGCTCGCCGCCCTCTATAAGAACGTCTCCGACGAGACGCTGGCCACGGCGCTGCCCGCGGCGCTCGCACTGGCTGTGCGGCGAGCAA
>JAODNG010000157.1 GCA_025465385.1 Pseudonocardiales bacterium | reverse complement strand
TCCAGGGCACCATCCCGCACCCGATCACCGGCGAGGCAGCGGCCGGCGTTGTGCTGCTCCGTCCCGCGTCTCCCGGTACTGGGGTCATCGCAGGCGGTCCGGTTCGCGCGGTGTTGGAGTGTGCCGGTGTGCACGACATCCTGTCGAAGTCGTTGGGCAGTGATAATGCGATCAACGTTGTGCACGCCACGGTGGCTGCGCTGAAGGGCTTGCAGCGCCCTGAGGAGGTGGCCGCCCGCCGCGGTCTGCCGCTGGAGGATGTGGCGCCAGCCGGCATGTTGCGCGCACGGGCCGCCGGAATGGGGTCGTGAGGTGGCTGATCTGAAGATCACCCAGGTTCGCGGCACCATCGGTAGCCTGCGCAATCACCGTGAGACGCTGCGCTCGCTGGGACTGCGTAAGATCCGGCAGTCCGTGGTCAAAGAGGACAACTCCCAGGTCCGCGGCATGATTGCCACCGTCCGTCACCTGGTGGCGGTGGAGGAAGTCCCGAACGAGGTGGCTGCGAAGTGAGCATTAAAATTCATCACCTGCGTCCGGCTGCAGGGGCGAAGACCGCCAAGATGCGAGTCGGTCGTGGTGGCGGTTCAAAAGGTAAAACGGCGGGCCGCGGTACCAAAGGAACCAAGGCTCGCAAGAACGTGCCAGCCACTTTTGAGGGCGGCCAGATGCCGATCCACATGCGGCTTCCCAAACTCAAGGGTTTCCGTAACCGGTTCCGTACCGAGTACCAGGTGGTCAACGTCGGCGACCTGGCTCGACTGTTCCCCGCTGGCGGCATCGTGGGGCCCGACGAGCTCGTAGCCGTTGGTGCGGTGCGCAAGGGTTTGCCGGTGAAGGTGCTCGGCGACGGCGACATCGCTGGAGTGTCGTTGCAGGTCAGTGCCCAGCGTTTCTCTGGTTCCGCGCGGGACAAAATCGCTGGAGCGGGCGGTAGCAGCATCGAGCTGTAGACGGAGCCCGCCCTTGCGGGCTCTCGTTATGACAGTCCGGTCCGGCTGTTAGAGTCGGGCTCAATGCGTGGGCGAGCCAGTTGGCATCCGCTGTCAGGTCCGCCTGCACCGCTCGGTCGCCGCCCCCGGCCATGCGACCGCCGGTCCATGATCGACGGCCTCATTACGGCCGTGCCCAGGAGGTAGGAGTGCTCGGCGCCTTCCGCTCGGCCCTCGCGACACCGGATCTGCGCCGTAAGATCCTGTTCGCGCTCAGCATGGTGGTGATCTACCGGGCCGGTGCCACGTTGCCGTCGCCTGGAGTCTCCTACGTCAATATCAATCAGTGCCTGGACCGGGTGCAGCACGGTGACAATCAGAACGTCTACTCGCTGATCAATCTTTTCAGCGGCGGAGCATTGTTGCGGCTGTCGGTGTTCGCGTTGGGGATCATGCCCTACATCACTGCGAGCATCATCGTCCAGCTGCTCACGGTGGTGATTCCTCGCTTCGAAGTGCTGAAGAAAGAGGGTCAGTCCGGGCAGAACAAGCTCACCCAGTACACCCGGTACCTGACGATCGCACTCGCTATTCTGCAGTCCACCGGCATCGTGGCGCTAGCCGTACGCGGTCAGCTGTTCTCGGGCTGCCCGCTGCCGCCGATACCAGATCAGTCGGTATTCAACCTGGTAGTCATCGTGGTGGTGATGACCGCGGGTACCGGAGTGATCATGTGGTTGGGCGAGCTGATCACTGAACGGGGCATCGGCAACGGCATGTCGCTGCTGATCTTCACCTCGATCGCCGCGCGCATCCCCGCTGAGGGCAAGAACATCCTGGACTCGCAGGGCCTGCTGGTATTCCTGCTGGTGTGCTTGTTCGGTTTAGCGATCATCGCCAGTGTCGTGTTCGTCGAGCAGGGCCAGCGACGGATTCCAGTGCAGTACGCCAAGCGGATGATCGGTCGCCGGATGTACGGCGGTACCTCCACCTACCTGCCGCTGAAGGTCAACCAAGCCGGTGTGATTCCAGTCATCTTCGCGTCGTCCCTGCTCTACCTGCCTGACCTCATTGCCCGGCTGACCAGCTCGCCCACCAGCAAGCCGGGCTGGTTCCAGACGTTCATCACCCGCTACCTGGTGGACCAGTCCAGCTGGATCCATATCGGGCTGTACTTCCTGATGATCATTTTCTTCACTTACTTCTACGTGGCGATCACGTTCAATCCTGAAGAACGTGCTGAGGAGATGAAGAAGTTCGGCGGTTTCATCCCGGGCATCCGGCCTGGCCGCCCCACCGCCGAGTATCTGAGCTTTGTGCTCAGCCGTATCACCTTGCCTGGCTCGCTGTACTTGGGCATTGTGGCAGTATTGCCCAACTTGTTTCTCGACCTGACCGGTAACGGGCAGAACCAGAACTTCCCCTTCGGTGGCACTGCGGTGCTGATCATGGTCGGGGTGGGCCTGGATACCGTGAAGCAGATCGAAAGCCAGCTGATGCAGCGCAACTATGAAGGGTTCCTGCGCTAGTGCGAATCCTCATTGTCGGTCCTCCCGGCGCGGGCAAGGGCACTCAGGCCACGCTGCTGAGCGCGGAGCTAGGTGTGGCTCACATCTCCACCGGAGAACTGTTCCGGGCGCATGTCGATCGCCGATCCGAGCTAGGTCAGAAGGTCAAGCGGTACCTGGATGCCGGTGCGTTGGTGCCCGACGAGGTCACCAACGCGATGGTCGCGCAACGGCTTACCGATGATGTGTGCCGCGCAGGATTTCTGCTCGACGGATTTCCCCGTACGGTAGGCCAGGCCGAGGTGTTGGAGAATCTGCTGCGCGAGCGTGACTGCGAGATCGACACGGTGCTGGAGTTCGACGTGCCCGAGGACCAGGTGGTGCAGCGGCTGCTGGCCCGCGGGCGCGGCGACGACACCGAGGACGTGATCCGACACCGCCAGCAGCTGTATCGCGAGGAGACCGCGCCGCTTTTGACCTTCTACGCCGATCGGTTGGTCACCGTGCCGGCAGTCGGTTCGGTGCCGGAGGTAACGGCCAGGGCGCTGCACGCATTGCGAACGCGGGCGTGACGAGCGTGCGATGACCGGGGGCGGGGTGCGTGCTGTGGTACGACGTTTACGGGGCAGGGCCAGCATCGAGCTGAAGTCTCCAGGGGAGATCGAGGCGATGCGCGCTGCCGGAGCGGTGGTCGCTCGGACACTGCGATTGCTCGAATGTCATGCCCGCGCCGGGGTGAGCACCGGTGAGCTGGATGAGTTGGCAGAGCAGTCGATTCGCGACGCTGGGGCGATACCGTCGTTCAAGGGCTATCACGGGTTCCCCGGGTCGATCTGCAGTTCGGTCAACGAGCAGGTGGTGCACGGCATCCCCAGCCGCGAGCAGGTGCTCGCCGATGGTGACCTGCTGTCCCTGGACTGCGGTGCGATCCTCGAGGGGTGGCACGGCGATGCCGCGGTGACAGTGCACGTGGGGACCATTGCGAAGGCCGACAGCCAGCTGTCGGCGGCCTGCCGGGCGGCGTTGGAGGCCGGAATCGCAGCGGCACAACCCGGTGGCCGGCTGACCGACATCTCCCATGCAGTGGAGACCGCGGCGTTGGCCGCGGCTGCCGGCCACGGGACGTCCTACGGGATCGTTGCTGACTACGGGGGCCACGGGATCGGTACCGCCATGCACATGGATCCGTTTCTGCCCAACGTGGGACGCCCCGGTCGCGGCCCCCGGTTGGTGCCCGGCATGGCGTTGGCGATAGAGCCGATGCTTACCGCGGGCAGTGACAAGACCGAGGAACTCGGCGACGGATGGACCGTGGTGACCGTGGACGGCTGCCGCGCCGCGCACTGGGAACACTCGGTCGCCGTGACCGTCGACGGCCCGCTGATTCTCACGGTTGAATAGCTCACCGGACCCGTTGGGCCGATCGGCCTACCCCGCTCGGCGAACGGCTGCAACCCTTCATGGAGCCTTGACCTGTCCCAGTGCGGTTGCCACCGCAGACTGATGGCAACCGCCGGTCCATCAGGTCCGGTCACCCCGAAGGGCGGGCACCGATGGGCATTCTCGACGGCAAGGCAATCGTTATCACTGGAGCCGGTCGCGGTTTAGGCGAGGCTTATGCGCGTCACGCCGCCCGGTCTGGAGCCTGCGTCGTGGTCAACGATGTCGACGGCGAACAGGCAGAGATGGTGGCAGACCGGATCGTCGAGATGGGGGGCCGGGCGGTGGCCAACGCGGCGTCGGTTCGCGATCCGGGTCAGGCCAGCGAGATCGTGGCGCAGTGCCTGGAGCAATTCGGCAGGATCGACGGTCTGGTGAACAACGCCGCGCTGGGCCCGCACGAGGTACTACCGTGGGAGGAGGACGTTCGCTGCGCCCGCGATGTCATCGAAGTCAACGTCCTCGGCACGCTTTATTGTGGCATCGCGGCGGCGAAGGTCATGCGCGCGCAGGGCGCCGGATCGATCGTCAACATCTCGTCGGGCTCGTCGTTCGGTCAGCATCGTGCAGGTGCCTACTCGGCTTCCAAAGGCGCGGTCGCGTCGCTCACCTACTCTTGGGCGCTGGATCTGGAGGAGGTGGGGATCCGGGTCAATGGCGTCTGCCCGCTAGCCTGGACCCGCCTGGTGGAGCGTTCCCCGGCGGCCCAGTCGCGCTGTACCCGCGAGCGCACCCCCGACCAGGTAGCGCCGCTGGTCACCTACCTGCTGTCAGATCTCGCCGCGGGGATCACCGGGCAGCTCATCCGGTGCACCGGCGATCAGTTGCACATCGTGCGCCAGCCAGCGATCAAGGAGCCGGTGCTGCGTTCTGCGGGTTGGGACACCGAGGACGTCGCCGCTGCCTTCGACGAGGTGCTCGACCAGAGCCTTGAACCCTTCGGCCTGGAGAAGCGGATACCTCCCAGATTGGAAGCAGCGATCTGCTGCCCGACCGAGTGAACTGACTGGCCGAGCTAGCTCGTCAACGACCCCACCAAGCGAGGGAGATGTCCCAGGTGGCATCGGCAATGCCGCGTGCCGTGCGCGACCTCGACGCTGACACCAGAGGCCGCGCGATCGACAGCCTGCGGGCCAGCATGGCCGATCACCAGACCGCTCGAGGCGTTGTACGACTCGGCGGTCTGACTGATTGCGGACGCGGCGCAGCTGACCTGGCCGAGCGGGCCGGATTCAGCGACATTCGGCGTCGCTAAGTAATCGGGGTGCGCCACGATGATCTTTCGCTGGTGAGTCGCTCCGGTCGATCGCCGTGCTCGCACGCGACTCAGTACCGCTCCGATGCACAGAGGACATCTGCGAGCGCTAAATCCTTGGCAGGTGGGCGCCGTCGTGCTATTTCGACCGATTATCGCATCGTTAGAATTCTCCTGTCTGCATCGTGAACCCCCGAGATTGTCAGGGGTGGGTGCGACAATGGTGCCGTGATAGAGACGCTGCTGGATCCGAGGCAGGCGATGGCCTCCTGCCTCGACCAGTGGCGTCACGCTATCGTCGCCTGTGACGACGTCAGGTTGCCGGATCAGGTCCGGGATATCGAATCGGTGTCGCGGATGGTGTATTCGGTGATGCTTGATACCGTCGCGGAACTGGAATCCCGCGCCATCGCGGCCACCGCCGGGTTCCGCGACCAAACAACTCCTCGCCGGCATGTTGAACCTTTCACCTACCGAGGCCGGCGCTCGCGTCGCCCACGCCAGCCAACTCGCCGTCCGCCGCGCGGTGACCAGTGAGATCCTTGCGCCGGTGTTGCCCAAATACCGCCGCGGCACTGGCCGCCGGGGAGATCGGCCCGGCGCAGGTCCGGGTGATCACCGAGCCCATTGGTCCTTCGTACACTCCGTGGCATGGATGATGTTGAGCGTCACAGACAAGGTGTAGCTCGCCGGGG
>JAODNG010000152.1 GCA_025465385.1 Pseudonocardiales bacterium | reverse complement strand
GCGCCGCCGCCAGCGCGCCGGCGGTGAACATGCCACCCTCTCCCGGCACCGGGGCGAGCACCGCCCCGGACAACGCCGACGGGCCGCCTCCCTCCGCCACGATCGGGTGCGAGCTCGGATGCAGGTGCACCGCGTCGCCGCCGGACCTGATATGCAACCGAAAGCCGATCGCGTTGCACATCGTGCCCGACGGCAAGAACACAGCGGCGGGCTTGCCGAGCAGTGTGGCGACCCGCTCGCACAACGCGGCGACGGTGGGGTCCTCGCCGCGTTGTTCGTCGCCCACCTCCGCAGCTGCCATCGCCGCGCGCATGGCCTCAACCGGCCGCGTTTGGGTATCGGAGTACAGGTTGATCAGCATCAAGGGTGACGCTAGTCGACGGCGTGGCAGCGCTGCGCGACTGCAGCCAGCGACCACTCCGTCAGCCCTGAAGTCAAGGCTGTGCTCGCCGATCATTCATCGGCCGTGGGTGTCGCGAGATCATGCGATGGCCAGGCTGGTCGCGACGTGCTGTAGGCGGGCACTGGCCTGCCCGACCGGACGGCGTCGGTCGAGCGCCGCTCGGCGACCTCGTTCGGTCTTTCCCCATGGTTTATCGACCGAGATCGTGGTGGCGGCCCACAAGAACAGCAAGTGAAACACCGATGCGGCGACCAGTCACGGCGTCGCCAGCGTGTGGTGAGCGGGCGCGCTGGGGACCCGGCGGTGGCGGACCCAGCGGTAATGCAGCACCAGGCTGACCGCGAGCCAGAACATCGGTCCGGCCGGCCAGAACCACGGCACGGGCCCCAGTGCCCACCGCACGATCAGCGCGGTCGCGAGCACGACGGCGAGGGCGGCGTGCACGGCGAGGCGCCGCCGCACCATCGGCTGAAGGGGAAGGCTGAGGTTGGGCTCCCCCGACCGTTCGGTTGCTGGTGCGGGCAGGTCATCGGTGAGGCCGGCGAGGTCAGCGCGAACCTTGGCCGCGTAGGCGGCGGCCTGACGCTCGTCGGCCTCGGCGAGGGTGAGCATCCCGCGCTCGGCGGCGTGGCGGATGCGGGCGGCCACCTGCTCACGTTCGGCATCGGACACGCGCAGCGAACCGGGGCGGGTATTGGCATCGAGGCTGGGCAAGGTGATCCTCCTAGGAACGGGTTGGAGATGAAGCCACGCCTTTGATCGTGCGCGGACTCGGCCTCATGCGCGTCCGGCTCAGGACGGCAGTTCGCGCACGTCCGGGGGTGGTGTGCGACTTCGGCTCCTGCTCCCCGGGGCGTAGCCGCGAGTACTCCTGTGAAGCGACGTCGCGGCTCGGCGGCGCAGCTAGGCTCACCGCTGTGCTGGCTGTGTCGACGGGCCGGGCCCGAGTCGTCGCGCTAGCCTTCGGCGTCGGGATGGCCTCCCTGGTCGGTACCCATTTCGCCGCCCTCCACCAGCCGGGGATGCGACCACTCGACCCGCTGGGCATTGCCCTGCTGCTCGTCGGGCCGGTTGCGCTGCTAATCCACCGGCGATGGCCGGTCACGGTCCTGGCCACAGCGGTCACCGCGATGGTGATCTACCGAGGCCTGAGATACCCACTTGGGCCGGTATATCTAGCCAGTTTCGTCGCGTTGATCTCTGCCGTGGCCCTCGGCCATCGGTGGTCCGCGGTCGCGGTCGCCGCCGCTGGCGGAGCGGTCACGGTCGGCTGGCTCGCCTTGCAAAATCCGGACCATCCGCTGCCGTGGGGCGGCATCGGCGCGGTGACCGCCTGGCTGACCGCGGTGATCGCTGCTGCCGAACTGTGGCGGGCCCGCAATCAGCGCCGGGCCCAAGACCGTGCCACCCGAGCGGAGATCGCCCGCCGGAAGGGCAGCGACGAACGCGTCCGTATCGCCTAGGAGCTACACGACCTGCTCGGTCACCACGTCTCACTGATCAACATCCAGGCGGGGGTGGCCCTGCACCTGATGGACGGCGACCCCGAGCAGGCCCGCACCGCACTCACCGCGATCAAAGAATCCAGCCGCGATCTGCTCCGCGAGATGCGCACTACCCCGGCGTCCTGCGTGGCGTCGATGAACCACCACCGCATCATCCCGTCGCCGGTCTCGCTCGGCTCGACGAACTCGTCACCCACACCCGGGCCGCCGGCCTGCCAGTGGAGGTCGAGGTGCAGGGCATCGCTCGAGACCTGCCCGCCGGAGTCGATCTGGCCGCCTACCGGATCGTTCAGGAGGCGCTCACCAACGCCCGCAAACACGCCGGTCACGCCCACGTCACCGTCCGGGTCGGCTACCACGACGACTCGCTGCGCGTCAGCGTCGACGACGACGGCGCCGGGCCGACCGGTGACCTTGACAGCGGCGACGGGCTGGCCGGGATGCGTGAACGCGCCACGGCCCTCGGCGGCACCCTGCAGGTCGGTCCCCGGGCCGGCGGCGGGTTCTCCGTCTCCGCCGTGCTGCCCACCTATAGGCCTATTCAGGGCGGGCCGCAGTGATCCGCGTCGTCTTGGCCGACGACCAAAGCCTGGTCCGCGCCGGATTCCGCGCCCTGCTCAACGCCGAACCCGACGTCGCCGTCGTCGGTGAAGCCACCGACGGCAACGACGCCGTCCGGACCACCCGCGAGACCGTCCCTGACATCGTGCTCATGGACATCCGGATGCCCGGACGCGACGGCCTCGCCGCCACCCGCGACATCGTCGCCGACCGGGCCCTGGCCGGCGTCCGGGTCATCGTGCTCACGACCTTCGCCGAGGACGCCTACATTTTCGAAGCCATCCGTTCCGGCGCGAGCGGATTTCTGGTCAAGGACACCGAACCCGCCGAGCTCGTGCACGCGCTGCGAGTGGTGCACGGCGGCGACGCGCTGCTGTCTCCCGCCGTCACCCGTCGGCTCATCGAGGAGTTCGCCGCCCGCGCGAAACCACCCGCACCCGACGCGCAGCGCGCCGCCCTGCTCGGTGCCCTTACCGACCGCGAACGCGAAGTCGTCACCCTCGTCGCGGCCGGACTGACCAACGACGAGATCGCCGCACGACTCGTCGTCAGCCCCGCCACCGCCAAGACCCACGTCAGCCGCGCCATGATCAAGATCGGCGCCCGGGACCGCGCGCAGCTCGTCGTCCTGGCTTACGAAACCGGTCTCGTCCGCCCCGGCTGGGCACGATAGAAGGCGCTGTGTTCATACCAACGCAGCGAGAGCCTGGCCGCCCCGCTGAGCGAGCTGGCCAGTTGATCAGCGTTAGGCAGCACCCACGTGCCGCTTGAGGACCGGTAGTAGCCGACCGTGGTCAGCTGTCCGACGCTGGCAGGAACATTGCGTGTGTCTGCATTGTTGGCACCGAGCGTGAGCGAAGTGACGATGTACACAACCGTGTGGTGCGGCTACTGCCGGCGGCTCAAAGCACAGCTGGCGCGCGCCGGCATCAGTTTTCGGGAAGTTGACATCGAGCACGACGCAGCGGCCGCCGCATTCGTGGCAGGCGTCAATGGCGGCAATCAGACCGTGCCGACCGTGCTGCTACCGGACGGTTCGGTGTTGGCGAACCCCACCATCGGCCAGATCACCGAAGCCACTGCCGCCTAACTCATCGCCCGTGATGAGGCGCTGGCCTCCGGCGCCCGCCCCCGCCCAAGCACTGTTCATCCTCACCAGGACCGGCCGCTCCCTGGGCGCGTGCCCACTCGGCGGCGGTGATTGGCCGGCAGCAGGGAGTCCCCGGCTGGTTACCGACGGGGCGAATCCGCACCTTCGACATTTACCGTGCCGTCTCCGTGGCCAGCGGCCGGTGAGGCGAACGTAGCCGGCGGATCGGTCGACGCGACAACATCGAGGGTAGGCCCACTACATTCCTCTGACTAAAGTCAGAGAATGGATTCGATCATGATCGACAGGGTCCGAAGGTTCAACCGGACCGTCACGCAGAGGATCGGCGCGCTCAACGACGCGTTCCTCTCGAGTGACCGCTCACTCGGGCAGGCGCGTCTGCTGTGGGAGATCGGTCCGCAGGGCTGCGATGTCCGGTTGCTGCGATCGCGACTTGACCTGAACTCGGGCTATCTGAGTCGACTGCTGCGGTCATTGAAGGATGATGGGCTCGTCGTCGTCGAACAGAGCGGGACCGACGGGCGAGTACGTACGGCGCACCTGACCGACCACGGGTTGACCGAGCGGGCCATGCTTGATCGACGCTCCGATGATGCGGCCGCGTCCATCCTCGCGCCCCTCAGCGTACGGCAGCGCACCCAACTCATCACGGCGATGATCGAAGTCGAGCGGCTCCTGGTCGCATCGACGGTCCTGGTCACTGCGTGTAACCCCCGGCACCCAGACGCTCGTTCCTGCCTGCGGGCGTACTTCAGTGAACTGTCACACCGCTTCGACGGCGGCTTCGATCCCACCAGGAGCATCTCCGCCGACGAGGAAGAGCTGACACCACCCGCGGGTCTCCTGCTGGTCGCCAGCCTTCACTCCGAGCCCGTCGGGTGCGGTGCGGTCAAGTTCCACGACGACGCGCGTGCCGAGATCAAACGGATGTGGGTCGCCCCCACGGTCCGCGGACTCGGGCTCGGCCGTCGGCTCCTCGCCGACCTGGAGGTGCACGCGGCGGCCAACCGAATCCGAACCCTCCGGCTGGAAACCAACCGCGCCCTAGACGAAGCGATCGGCCTGTACCGAGCGGTCGGCTACCACGAAGTACTCGCGTTCAACGACGAACCCTACGCCGACTACTGGTTCGAAAAGACCCTTGACCGCTCCACTGCCCCGGCGCCGAACCTGCCTGACCGTGAGCATTGAAAGCACGCTCATCGGCAGAAAGGACGTCCCGACGGTCTCGTTGGGCGCGCGTCGAGGTTGGCGTGTGCCGGTGATCGGATCCACGAACGCAACACAGCCGGACTGCGAGATTCGCGGACAACGGCACCCAGGACAACGCCACGAACGCCACATCGACCTCGC
>JAODNG010000137.1 GCA_025465385.1 Pseudonocardiales bacterium | reverse complement strand
CGCCTTCCTCGCCCTCAACCCCAACGACAAATGACCCGCCCGGGAGCGTGCGCCATCACCTGCGCTCCGGGAG
The DNA here is from genome assembly GCA_025465385.1 of Pseudonocardiales bacterium. GTDB lineage: Bacteria > Actinomycetota > Actinomycetes > Mycobacteriales > Pseudonocardiaceae. The sequence continues at coordinate 4,286 of JAODNG010000137.1, read as the reverse complement.
GCAGTGCCGGCGTCCCGATATATGATGCCGCCGACTCGACCGCATCGTCGACCCGTCGACGATGCGGTCGGCCGATGATGGGATGTACTGGTTGTGCATAAGCCTCAGGGTGCTGGGTCCTCCTCCAGGCAGCGGTTGTTGCCCTCGCTTCGGACTCGATCCAGCACTCGGTCGTAGATCGACATGAGGGTCTCGACCTCTCCGGGCTGCAGAACGTCAAAAAAGAAGCGCCGCACGCTGCGGACGTGATCAGGTGCGGCTGATTTGATGGCGTCCCGGCCGCGGTCGGTGAGTACGATGAACGCGCCACGCCCGTCGGTGCAGCACTCCTCGCGGACGACGAGCCCGCGTTCCTGCATCCGCCGAAGCTGATGGGATAGCCGGCTGCGGTCCCAGTCCACCTGGCGGCCGAGATCACGCGGGCGCATCCGGCTTTCGGCCGCTTCGGACAGCGGGACGAGCAGCGCGTAGTCAGCTCCGGAAAGGCCCGCATCGCGGCTCAACTGCCGGTTGAGCTCCGCCGGCAGTTCCCGGGTCACCTCGAGAAACGCCCTCCACGCCCGTTGCTCCTGGGCGTCGAGCCACGGCACCTCAGCCATTGCCGAAACCTTCTCGTGGTCAGCGACCATCGTCCCCGAGGCTCAGTCGGGCGTCGCCCGGGGCCTGTTCGCCCAGCAAGCTCGCGGCGGACTGGACGAACCGGCACCGTTGCGCTCATCCGGTCTCCGGGCACATGTCGGCTGCCCGGCTCACTGGGCCTTGATCGCGGAGATGTCGAATTCGAGGGTGATCTTGTCGGACACTAGCACCCCACCAGTGTCTAATGCGGCGTTGAAGGTGATGCCGAAGTCGCTGCGATTGATCGTGGAGATGCCCTCGAAGCCGATTCGGGTGTTGCCGTACGGATCGACCGCACTGCCCGTGTAGACGAACTCGACGGTAACTGGTCTGGTCGTGCCTTTGATCGTCAAGTCCCCGGTGACCGCGACAGTGTCTTCGGCGGTCTGCTCGACCCGGGTGCTGGTGAAGGTGATCTGCGGGTGGTTCGGGGCGTCGAAGAAGTCGTTGGTGCGCAGGTGCCCGTCGCGCTGCTCGTTGCCAGTATCGATGCTGGCGACCTGGATAGTGACCTGCGCCGTGGACGCCGGCCAGTTGGATCCGTCGAGGTCGAAGGAACCGGCGAACTCAGTGAAGGAGCCGCGCACTTTGGTGACCATGGCGTGGCGAGCGACAAATCCTAAACGGCTGTGCATGACGTCGATGTCGTAGTGGCCCGAGACATCGTCGAGCGCGGTGTTGGCGGCCGTACCGGCCACAGAGCTGGACATGGGTGGCTCCTCGTTGGGTGGTGTAGCCAGCAAGTTGCTGATACGTCAGCATACTACAGATGCTGTCGCGTCAACAAAGGGTGTGGTCTCGGCTCGGACCAGCGGGCCATCTGGGTGTGCGGGTAGCCGACCGTGGTGTCCAGGTCCACCACGTCACCGCCCACCGGGGGAGCATGACCAAATGACGGTCTCCCACTGACGCAGTGTGGTGTCCTCGATCGCTCGTGGCATTCCAGCTAGCAGGATTCTTTTGATTGTGGCTAGCCAGCGTTTCGGTTTATGGCTGCCCTAGATGACGGTGCCGCGTGTCGGGGGCGATTGTTGCTTGCATCGAGGGACCACTACGCCACAACGATCGGGTGTGATGCTGGCAATGCATTAGACAGCAGATGGTGGTGGCTGTTGCGTAGCAGGACGCCGAGGGGACACTGGTCATGCAGGCAGCTGGCAATCCGATTCAGGTGTGCGAGCTGGTACCCGCGATCGTGGGCCGGCTACCGGCCATCCTGGCCGAAGTCCGGGAGTTGCTTGCCGAGCAACAATCGGACTATGCGGCATTCCTTGCCGAAGGGATCGAGGAGGTTCTCGGTGCTGCCGAGGGGTTCATCGCGCGGCTGATCGGTCTGGTCGATCGGGACCCCTCGACAAAGGCGCCCCAGCTGGCCTCCAGCGCGGAACAGGCCCTGTTCGAGGAGATCGGGCGCATTCACTATCAACAGCAGCGGGACCTCACCCTCCTCCTGGCCGCTTACCGGACCGGCGCCACAGTGGCCTGGCGACACGTAGCCGATACAGCTCTGCAGCTCGGTGTTCCGGCTGAGGTGTTCGCAGGGTTGGCGACGGTGGTGTTCGCCGCCGTGGAGCAGCTGTCGTCGGCGTCGTGGACTGGATACGTCCGAGCCCAGGCGAGCGAGGGACAGGCCCGCGAGCAGCTGCGCAACGAATTGGCGGAGCTGTTGCTGTCAGACCGATCCGACACGGCGGCGGTCCGGGCCGCCGCGGCCCGGGCCAAGTGGTCCCTGCCGCGTCAGGCTGCGGTGGTCTTGATCCACCCCAGTAACGAGGTCGCGCGGGGACTGTTCAACCACCTGGACGATTCCTGCCTGCGGCTGCGGCGACCGCAGACGCTGGTGGTGATCGTGCCGGACCCGGACGGCCCCGGACAGCGCAAGCGGCTGGCGACGGTACTGCGCGGTACCGGCGCCGTAGTCGGCGCCACCGTGCCTCTCGAGCGGCTGCCGGCCAGTGTGGGACTTGTCGAGCTTGCCATGCGGCTACAGCGAACTCAGATCTTGACCGATGACCCGCTGTTCGTCGATGAGCACCTCGCCGCGGTAATGGTGCACCGCGATGAGCAGCTGCTGACCACGTTGCGATGCCAGCGCCTGGCGCCACTGGCATCGCTGCCTGCCGCTACTCACGCACGGCTGGTAGAGACTCTCAGGTCTTGGCTCATGAACATGGGCAACCGCAAGGCGGTGGCTGACGAGCTGCACGTGCATCCGCAGACGGTGCGATACCGGCTGGGGCAGTTGCGTGCGCTGTTCGGGTCCGCGCTCGACGAACCGGCCGCCCGAGCTGCGCTGCTGCTGGCGCTGGCCTGGAGCCCTAGCTGAGGCGCTTCTGGAACAGGGCTATCTCGTAGCTGGCTGCACCCTCGGGTTGCAGCCAACGGGAAGCGTAGATAGGCGCTAGCGTCGAAGATGAACGAGCGCACAAAGGTCAGCCTTGCAGCATGGCCTTGCCGTGCATCCGGGGCGGGTCCGTTGTTTCCGCAGCCGGGCTGGTCGTTACCGGCGGGACCGGCCTCAACCAAGATCATCACGAGGTGCTTCGCTCAGTAAGGCGTGTGAGGAAGTCGTGAGAAGTTGGCTTCTGCGCGTTAGGAATGCGTAAGGGAGTGTGCCGTTTACGCGCCAACGGGGTGTACTGGTGCCGAGTGTGGCATTGCCTCGCGGGTTCCCATGAGGGACACGTCGAGCCGTAACGCCGTGGGATCGTGAGGAGCCTCGGATGTCGGATGTCGCGTTTATCGCGTTGACGATCGTGGTGTTCGGTGTGATGGCTTTGGTGGTCCGGGGTGTAGAGCGCTTGGTCGGGCAAGGATCGGGTGGCGCAGAGATGGACACATCTGGCGGCCGTCACGGCACTGCCTACAGGACCGAGATTTCGCGTGCGGACAGTGACGACGGTTCCGGTGGCACCACCGTCAGCGTTGGTGCCAGCGGCGCCGGTGCGCATCCTGATGGGCAGGAGTTGCGGTGACGATCGCCGATGTTGCTGGGTTGGTGGTGTCGGTGCTGCTCGTGGGCTACTTGGTGGTGGCGCTGGTCGCTCCGGAAAAGTTCGAGTGAGCGTCGGGGCGGCGGGTTGGTTGCAAGGCGGGCTGCTGGTGGTGGCCCTGGTGGTGGCGTACCGGCCATTGGGCGATTACATGGCCCGGATCTTCACCAGCGACAGGCACTGGCGGGTGGAACGGTGCGTCTACCGGCTGATCGGGGTGGACGCCGAGGCCGATCAGAGGTGGTCGACGTATCTGCGCAGCCTGCTGGCGTTCTCCGCGGTATCTGTGGTGTTCCTTTATGGTTTCCAGCGACTCCAGGCGCATCTGCTGCTTTCGCTGGGTTTCCCCGGGGTCAGAGCGGACCAGGCCTTCAACACAGCGGCGTCGTTTGTGACCAACACGAATTGGCAGTCGTACTCGGGTGAGTCCACGATGGGTCATCTGGTGCAGATGGCCGGGCTGGCCGTGCAGAACTTCGGTTCGGCAACGGTGGGCATTGTCGTGGTGATTGCGCTGATCCGCGGGTTTACCCGTTCCCAGACCGACCGGGTGGGCAACTTCTGGGTTGATCTGTCGCGCGGGGTGTGCCGGCTGTTGGTGCCGATCGCGGTCATCTTCGCGCTGGTCTTGATCGCCGGCGGGGTGGTGGACAACTTCTCAGCCGGCCATGCGGT
>JAODNG010000126.1 GCA_025465385.1 Pseudonocardiales bacterium | reverse complement strand
GCCGAGCCGGTGCGCTTCCGCGACCGTGGTCGGTGATCGCCGGATGCCGAGCTCGGTGACCCAGGGTACCGAGCTGGATCACGCTCTGCGACAGCGAGACCCAAATAACACCCAAGTGCAAGAATTCCTAAACACCCTCACTGCTATCGCCAGCCGGACTGCCTAGTCCTCGAACGCGGACCCCGCATCGGTGTCGACCGGCAGCAGTAACGTGCTCGTGACAATCAGCCGAAACGTACCGGCAAAGGATCTGCCGCCAACAGGCTCTCGCTGAGAGCGGCCTACCCAGTTAGGACATGGAGGACCGGCGAACGGCCAGAATATCGTGGCTGTGGGTGATACAGATCGCCCCCTCGGGATCGGAGAAGTGCTGTACCACGTAAGCCTCCAATTCCTGTCTGCTCGGTAGACGCATGCTGCGCAAGGCGGGAACATTGATCATCAGTTCCGCTACATCAAAGGCCTCGGCGAGATTGGTGCTCCGGTAACGGGTGGGCAGTGTCACCATGGTGACACTCTCAACGAGGCCGTTGCCGTTCGGCTCTAGCCTCCTGGCCAGGTCGGATAGATCGAAACGGACGCCGGTGAAGTCCCGCACCATCCGCATGCATTCGTTCTCAGGGTTCTGCAACATCACGAGGAGCTCGCCGCCGGGGGCCACCCAGTTCAGGACGCGCCGCACAGTGTCCAACCAGGCGGAGTCCGGCACGTAATAGAGCATGTGTGAACACAACGCTAGGTCAGCGCGGACATCAAGCTCAACCTCGTCGATCGGTTCGTTTAACACGACAGCGTCAGGACATGCGCGCCGAAGCGCCTGTCGCATGGGCGCACTAGGCTCGATGGCGATAGTGTGCTCAAAGTACCGACCCACGTATTGGGTGGTCACCCCGTCACCTGCACCGACATCAACGAACAGCGTGCGACGAGGTAGCTGGTCGACGAGCGCTTTCAAATAATCATGGGTCACAACTTTTTCGTCCGTACCCGTCATAAACAGTGCAAACGCCCGACGGTAACCTTCTCCGGCCACGTCCAGGATCCGGACCGATCCAGGCAAATTCGGCTGGTCTGTCACTGTCTTAAAAGCCTTTTCCCCAGCGCGGTCCACCGTCCTACCATCCGGGTTTCACCGTTCAGCGCAGGTTCACAGGGAGCGCGTCGAGGCCGTTGAGTAGGACCCCTGGGCGCCAGGTCAGTTGCTGGGCGGGCACCGCGAGCCGTAGTCCGGGGAAGCGGGCGAGCAGGGTGCCCAGCGCGATCCGGGCTTCCAGCCGGGCCAGTGGTGCGCCGAGGCAATGGTGCAGACCGTAGCCGAAGGCCAGATGCGGGTTATCCGTGCGGGTGATATCCAGCGCGTCGGCCCCCGCGAAGCAGGCCGGGTCCCGGTTGGCCGCCAGGAGGCCAACCAGAACGATCTCGCCGGTGGGGATGGTGACTTCGCCGACGTCTACCGGTTCGGTCGTCAGGCGGAAAGTCGCCACCTGCAAGGGACCGTTGAATCGCAGCAGTTCCTCCACCGCATCCGGCAGCCGGTGCGGCTCTGTGCGCAGCAGGGTCAACTGCTCGGGGTGAGTGAGCAAGGCGAGGACGCCGCTGCCGATTAAGTGGACCGTGGTCTCATGGCCGGCGACGAGGATCAGAAACACCATCGACGTGAGCTCGTCCTCGGAGAGCCGGTCCTCGCCGTCACGAGCCGCCACCAGCGCGGAGATCAGGTCGTCGGTAGGGACCGCGCGCTTGGCCTCAACCAGCTCCCGCAGGTAGCTCACCATTGCGGTGCACGCCGCGACGAGTTTGTCCGGGCCGGCCAACACGCCGGCTAACACGATCGAAGTCCAGTCGTGGAACTCCGTACGGCGGCCGGTCGGCACACCGAGTAGCTCGCAGATCACGGTGATCGGCAGCGGGAGTGCAAACGAGTCGATCAGGTCGAGCTGCGCGTCGATGACCATGGCGTCGAGCAGCTCGTTGGTGATCTGCTGGATGCGCGGCGTCAGTCGATCCATGCGGCGGCGGGTGAACGCGGTGGCGACCAGCCGGCGCAATCGGGTGTGGTCCGGCGGATTGCGGTTGAGCATGTGACTACCCATCGCCGCGTACACCTCACCCGGCAGCAGACCACGGCCGGTGTTGGCCGCAGTCACTTCACTCTTGACCAGCCGCGGGTCAGCCAGAGCATGGCGTGCCTCGTTGTAGCCGGTGATCAACCAGGCCGACTGTCCGGTGGGCAGCGTGATGCGGTGCACCGGGGCGGTCGCTGCGAGTGCGGCGTAGCTGGCGTGGCGTTGTGGCCCGTCGGTGGTGGCGAACGGCGCCTCAGCCAGTGTCTCGGTCATCGCCTGCGTCTCCTTTCGAGCGCCTGGACCTCCGCGGTGCAGCTGACCGCGATGGGCTGCACACTGATACAGAGCCATCTTTCAACCGCCGTGATACCCGTGATACCTATCCTTAGTCGCTGTCCGCTACATCAACGGGGCATTGACGGAAACACCGCGCTGGTACCCTGACCCCGGTAACCGGTGCCTTCGCTCAAACGCGCGCAATGCTCTCGCAGAGCGCACTGGCTGATCGCATGGTTCAACCCCACCCACCGGGGGTGCTCGACTTCGGCTTCAACGGCACCTGAGGACGGCAGTGTCACCCATCACGTGAAGCCGGCGTGTTACCCAACAATCGGAGTCGGACAAGTCGGGCGCTCCGTGTCTGGTCCCACCTGATGCTTGACGTTTCTGGCTCAGGTGATGGTTGACGTTCGGGCTAGAAACGTAGGGAGTTGTGTCTAGTCCACGGACGGCCGGGTTCGGGGGTGAGCTCGAGCGGCGCGTGGGTGGGGCAGGTGGTGGCCTGCCCCTGGTGATCCTGCCGCAGGGTCGGTGGTTCCAGGGTCCAGAGCCACCGCGGGCGGTCGTGCTCGCGATGCGTATCGGCGACGCCCGATCCCGCTTCACCAACGCCCGATCACTCAAGGCCTACGCCGGAAGTGCACCCGTGACTCGGGCCAGCGGCAAAAGCCTCACGGTGACCCACCGCCGAGTCAAAACCAACGCCTGGCCGCCGTCGGCTACGTCTGAGCCTTCGCCGCGCTCAAAGCCTCACCCGGCGCCCGAACGCACTAGGACCGACGCCAAAACCACCGGCGACCGTCACACCGCCGCCCCATGCAACCTGTTCAACCGACTCCTCGGCTGTCTGCGCCACTGCCTGCAAACCCGACAGCACTACAACGAACAGATCGCATTCCCCACTACCCACACCAACCCCACCAAAGCCGCAGCTTGACAAGCTAAGCGCGTGGGATGTCGCCTCGGCCGGCTGTCGCCGGCAGCCCAACGGCCTGCCGTAGTTGATGCGCGCCGACCCCTCCCTGCCAGTGCGGTCATAAGTAACCTACGTCACGCTTGTTCCGTGCTGGGCTTTACATGATTGTTTCGTCGATTCGTGAGTTGTCCACATAGACGCACTCTTTGAGTGTTTCACGTCGCCTAAAGTGACGGTGCGTGATACACCGAGGTGCCATCGAGATACACGAATGGCCGATTACTTCATCTTTCTTATTTTATTAAATCATGTTCGGTCCGGCTAGACCCTGGCATTTGCATCGCACATCGATACTTTGACTGTGAGGGGAGAGCAACTATGGCTTATTTCATGTTTATGCAGGACCCTGATCAGGAATTTATTTTTGAACTCACCGATCAGAAGTTGATCGGTCACGCTCGAAGAATTTTATCGGGTGAAGAAAGAAGATTAGTACACGTAATGGGGAGAATCATAAAA
>JAODNG010000082.1 GCA_025465385.1 Pseudonocardiales bacterium | reverse complement strand
AGCGCGCCTGGTGGACCGCGGTGATCACAGCCGGCCCGGGCTGGGTGCTGCTGGGCGGGCTCAAGCAGGCGGCGGGCGCGTTCCTTGCCGTCTACATCGTCGCCGAGATCGGCGCCGCCACGGCCGTCGAGCCGGTGCACCAGTTCAGCGCGACGTTCAGCAAGATCGTGCCCGGCTGGGCGGCCATCGCGCTCGCCGTGATCCTCGTCGTGATCAGCCAGGTGAAGATTAACTCGACGAACGCGTACTCCGGCTCGCTGGCCTGGACGAACGCATTCACCCGTGTCACCAAGCGCTATCCGCGGCGGATCGTGTTCGTATTCGTCAACCTCGCGTTCGCGCTGACGCTGATGGAGGCGAACATGTTCGCCTCGCTCAACGCCCTGCTCGGGTTCTACGCCAACTGCGCGATCGCATGGGTCACGACCGTGGCTGCCGACATCGCGATCAATAAGTACCTCCTGGGCATCTCGCCGAAACAACCGGAATTCCGGCGCGCCTACCTATATGCGTTCAACCCGGTGGGGGTCGGTTCGTTCCTGCTGGCCACCAGCGTGTCGTGGGCGGCGTACTTCGAGGCGTTCGGTCCCGTTGCCAAGTCGTTCTCGCCGCTGATCGCGCTGGTGATCGCGCTCGTCGCGACGCCGCTGATCGCGCTGGCCACGAAGGGCAAGTACTACCTGAAACGTCCCGACCTGCAACCCGAGGCCCGGTTCACGCCTGAGGGCACGCCCACGACCACCACGCTCGACTGCGCGGTCTGCGGCCTGACCTACGAGCGGCCCGACATGGTGGACTGCTCTTACCACGAAGCACGCCTATGCTCGCTGTGCTGCACCACGGAAAAGAACTGCAAGACCGTATGCCATGAGAGCCAGACATTCCTGGGCCTCCCCGCGGGCGCCTCCCGCTAACCACGAAATCCGCTTCTGTGCATACGTTTGTCGTTTTGTCAGGGTGTGAACATTCTCGACCAAATCCGGACCGTTTGGTCATCCAGTGTGTTCATCCGGTCCGGTCCGTATGTTGGCGAGTGTGACGGACTGGGCGACGATTTCCTCTCTGGCGACCGCGGCCGGCACGCTGGTCTTGGCGCTGGCTACCTTCGCCTCCGTGCGCTCGGCGAACCGAGCGGCCCGAGCCGCCGAGCAGTCGTTGCTGGTCGGGTTACGCCCGGTGCTCATGCCCTCCCGGTGGCAAGACCCGGGGGAGAAGATCGGCTTCATGGACGAGCATTGGGTGAAGGTGACCGGCGGGCACGGCCTCGCCGAGGTGACCGACGAAGCGATCTATCTGGCCATCGCGCTGCGCAACGTGGGCAGTGGTCTTGCTGTCCTGCACGGATGGTTCTTCTACCCTGAGCGACTCCTCGGGGATATCGGTCACGCGGACCCGCAGGCGTTCCGCCGCCTGTCCCGAGACCTGTACGTGCCGGCCGGGGACCTCGGCTTCTGGCAAGGCACCTTCCGCGATTCATCCGAGCCGGGGTTCGCCGAAGCCCGGGATGCGATCAAAAATGGCGACAGCGTCACCGTGGACCTGCTCTATGGCGATCATGAGGGAGGTCAACGGGTAATCAGTCGCTTCTCACTGATCCCCCGTGAGGATGACTCTTGGCTCGTCACCGTCTCCCGTCACTGGAACTTGGACCGAACCGACCCTCGGTAGGCGCACGGGCAGATGTAGCGTGCAAAACTTCTAGCGCCCGCGTCCGGTCTTTTGCTGCAACCGGTCGATCAGTTCAGACGCTTGGGCCTTGGTCAAATCGGCCGGGACGTCCTCCCCCGCCTCCCGAGCCAGCGTTTGGAGGTAGCTGTGCTGGGGCCCGGTCATCGGCTCGTCGCGGGTGACCCAGTCTTCGGGATCCTTCTCGGGCGAGCTCATCGGTGCGTTGGCCATGCTGCGCTGTACCCCATGCGGCTTCGTTGAAACCAGTGCGGCACCGGGGTGAAGCCATCCCGCCGAGACGTGCTGGTCCCGCAGGCCTCTGCGGCAGACGGGCGTGATCATCATCAGAGAACTGTCACCGGAAACGACCTGCGTGTCGGCTGTAGACCCCGCTGTGATCACTGTCTGGGAACTGCGGGCGGCCCGTTATCAAGTTCCCAGACAGCGATCAACGGGCGGTGTGCATCTCGCCAGCTTCACGGCGAGGTCGAGCCACGACATGGTCGCGCTTTGCGCATTCCGCCTGACCAGTACCGGGTCGGGTCGAGTGCTGTGTCAGCTGACCAGAGTGTCGATCGCCTCGTGGTGTTTCTCGAACTTCACGTAGTCGTCTTCCATGATTGCCCGCGGATTGAACAGTGGGTCGGCAAGGATGCCGTGTACGCGGCGACGCTGCATACCCATGTTGCCGCCGTCGTAGATCGGAAGAACCGAGGCCTCGCGGAGAATCTTGCCGTAGCCGTTGGCTCTTTCGAGGCTGTTGACGCCGACGATTTGCATGCATTTGAATACACAGTCGAACATCATCTCGGTGACCTGGATTTTGTTCATCGCCCCGACGAGTTCCGCGTGCTGGTCGTGCTTGTCCAGGTAGTCTGCGGCGCGCCAGGAGAAGTATCGCCCCATTTCGATCTTCGCGGCGACGTCGCCGAGAACGTAACCGACGTTCTGGAACCCAATGATGGGCTTGAGCGCGCCCGCGGTGTTTCCCTTTGCGAAGTCGAGGGCCATCTCGTATGCAGCACGGGCCATCCCGACGGCGGCGATCGCGGCGACCGGACCGGACCAGGCGAAGTTACGGTTGATCACGAAGTCACCGTTGCCGGCAGCCCCAGGGAGCAGGTTGTCCGCAGGGACACGGGCGTTGTCGAAGACAATCTCAGCGTTGGACGACAGGCGGGAACCTTCTTTGTCGATGTGCTTGTAGGTGATACCCGGGGTGCCCCGTTCCACGACGATCGCCGAGAGTCCCTCGGTACCCCCGACGTCGGAGTTTGTGCGCGCGATGACGGTCTGGGCATTGACACCCTGCTCGTCCCAACCGGCCGAGGACGGCCAGTACTTGCGGCCGTTGATGACGTACTCGTCACCGTCACGGGTGGCGATGAGCCCGACGCCGGCGGGCCGGGGCAGCGGGATGTCGAAGTTCGCTGTGCCGGACGGGTTGCCCGGCGGCTCGCTAGCCGTCCATCCGCCGAGGTACTCACCGGTCGGATCGGATGTGGCGGCGCCCAGAAACCGCTTCTTCTGCTCCTCGGTGCCGTACCACGCGATGGGCATCAGGCCTAGACCGTTGCAGAGGACGGTACAGGCGAAGCCCGGGTCGATCACGCAGATCTCTTCCGCGGCGATCACCAGATCGACGCACGACACCCCACCTCCGCCGTACTCCTTGGGCAGCATGCACATTGCGATCCCAGCCCTGTAGGACTCAATGTAGGCAGGCTTGGTCATAGCGAAGGCTTTCAAAGCGTCCGGCTCGCGGTCCGCCACGGGGACGACAGGGGCGAGCACATTCTCGGCGAACGCGCGCACGTCATACTGCAGTTTCTTCTGTGCTTCGGACATCGTGAAATTGATGGTAATTGTTTCTCCCTGACTCGAATCGTCTGCAC
>JAODNG010000040.1 GCA_025465385.1 Pseudonocardiales bacterium | reverse complement strand
TGGAGAACGCGCTGCTGGACTTCCCTGGCTGCGCCGTGATTACCGCCCACGACCGGTGGTTCCTGGACCGCGTGGCCACCCACATTCTCGCCTGGGAAGGCGACGACGACCACCCCGGTCGATGGTTCTGGTTTGAGGGAAACTTCGAAGGCTACGAGAAGAACAAGCTCGAACGCCTCGGCGCCGAGGCTGCCCGACCACACCGGGACACCTACCGCAAGCTCACCCGGGAATGACCGTCGCTGCGCCTTTCGGACTGGCCGATGATCCGTTGTGCGCCAGGTCGCAGCACTACAGCACCAGTTTCCTTTTCGGCACCGGGCGCCCGCGGCGGATGTCCCAATGAGGCGTCAGTGTCGGCGTTGTAGACGCGGTGGGCGAAGGTGTCGAGGGCGGCAGCGCAGGCATCGAGCGCAGCGCAGGCTGCCGCGGCGCCGCCGGCGCCGAGCACGTCACGCTCTGTAATCTTGGCGAGTCAGCGACGCAGCTCGGTGAGGTCCTCGTCGTTCTCCTCGAACTCGCCGTAGGTGAAGTGCTCGGCGATCTCAGTGCCGATCTCGGACAGGGAAGTCCCGGCATTTGTCGACGATCTCCTCGTACTCGTCATCCCGGGCGGCGTTGTAGGCAGCATTGACGTCGTTCCCGCCGACCAATGCGTCTGCGCGGAATAGCTGCGCGGTGCCGCCCAGGCTGCTGATCTCCGCGCGCAGGGTGCGCAGCATCCGCTCATGCGGAGGGCTGTCGGGCAGCGCGGCCACCGAGTTGTGCAGGTAGATCGCACCGCACCCTTTCAGCCGGCGCCAGACGGTGGCGCGTACCCGGGACGGTTCGGTGGGCACCCGATATATCAATAGCAGCTAACCGACCTTGCTCGGATCGTCCGGCGGGTCCGTCCTGCGAGGTAAATCACCACCATCGAGGGCGCTGATCGCGACGTGAGCGCTCATCGGGTGCCGGCGTCGCGAATGGCTCGCCGCAGCGACATGCCGAGTAAGACGAGCACCGTCACCGGCAGGAACCACCACGCCGGCACCCGGGCGGCGGCCAGGCCAGCGGTGCCGGCCAGCGCCGCCACGACGCCGACCGCGACCCGCCAGTCATCACCCACGATGAAGTCCCACCAGAACGCGCCGAAGCTGCGCAACCAGCGACCCAGAGCGCCCATCAGAGCACCTCGATCGGTTCGGCCGCCGGCACCGAGCCCGGGACACCGCGACGATGAACCCGGCGCAGCAGCGCCACAAACAACAGCGCGGTGATCGCGACGAACGCGATCACTCCGAGCAGCGCCGTGTCCGCGCCCGGCCAGTGGGCGCCAGCGCCTTCCGCCCCCCAGAAGGTGCCGAAGGAGGTCAGCAACACCCCCACGGCGAACTTCAGGGTATTTTCCGGCACTCGGGCCAGCGGACCGCGCACGGCGATCCCAGCGACGGTGACGGCCACGACGGCGGTTCCGGCGCCGAGCACTGCGAGCGGGACACTGCCCTGGTTGGAACCGAACGTCACCACGATGAACACTACCTCTAGGCCTTCGAGCAGCACGCCCTTGAACGACAGGGTGAACGCGTACCAGTCGTCGACGGCGGCGCGGGAGGTCCGTCCGGCGCGGCGGGCAGCGACAAGCTCACGGGCGTAGATCGCGTCCTCGTCGTGCAACGCCTTGAATCCCGACGCGCGCAGGATCGCCTTGCGCAGCCAACCCAGACCGAAGATGAGCAGCAGGCCCCCGACAACGAGCCGTAATGCGCCCAATGGGACGAAGCTCAGCGCCGGGCCGAGTGCGGCCACGATCACCGCGAGGGCCAGCAGACCGACGGCGACGCCTTGCACCGCCGACCGCCAGCCCCTGCTGACCCCAACCGCCAGGACGATGGTCAACGCCTCCACCGCCTCGACAGCACAGGCCAGGAAGACAGCAAGAACGAGCAACACATCCCGCATCCGCGTCCACCCTTCCCCGCGGTGCCGAAACGCGACCAGCGCCGCCACAATGAAATCTAACAGCGATTACTGTCGAACGGACGCCGTAGCGGAACACCGCGTCGGGACCCGCCACGGTGATCAGTAGCCAGACGACGAGGCGCTGGCGCCGGTAGCGACTCCCTCGCCTCGCCCTCGGCTTGCCGCATGCCGATATCAAGGTCGGCGGCGCTGCTGCGTTTGGCTAGAACACACTCAACTTCCTGACGCGCACCCGGCAGGAGTCGCAGCTAATCGCGGACGGGATGCCTATGCACTTGTTAAATGTGCCGAGCGGCCGCACATTGATCTGTATGTTTCAAGTATCGACTCTTCGAAGTATCTATTGTTAAATGTATGTTCACTCGTGGACGTTAGAGTTTGGGCACTGACATGGGCGTTCGGTGGAAGGTGTGTCACCGCCAGCCGAGAAGCGGCAGCCTCGGCCAGGACGAGCTGGAGCATGTCGCTGTAGGTCACCCACCTCGGACGCCGGGATGGACAACGGGCCGCGGGGGTACCGGTGTCAGTGGCTCCAGCAGCGCCGCCGGCTCATCGGCTCTACGGCATACGGGGAGGAGTGCTCCCGCACGCGTGGGCCGTCGGGATCATCACTTAGCCGGGGTAGGAGCCTCGACTGCCGTTCAAAACAATGGGGCGGTTACGATGCAATATGGTTGGAAAAATTGGTTGGGTGTTTTCGCAGCTGCGACGGTCCTAGCTGGTGGGCTAGCCTCGATCTTTCATCGCGACAACGAGACACTGCTTCCACAGTTCTCGGATGGCTGCAGTGATGCGTGCCCCTGCGGGACAATCTGAAGCGCGTAGAGAACGTTACGTCGCAATTTCACTGACGGGGTCTTTATTCCCGACGGCGTCGCCTGCTGATCGAGAGGCCGCCTCCGCAGTGCTCACCGCGAGCATTGCTCACTATTGGAGCGTCTTCGCGCAAGGCCAGGCCATCATCCACGCGCAGCACGCCAGAGCCAAGAGGTCATGATGGCGATGGAGGTCCCGAATTCCGTTGCTGCAAGGTTCCGATACTACCGCGAAAACTTGAACCCAGAGCGTGACATGAGTTTCCTTGACGCGTTCAGGCAGGCCGACAAGCACTTCACAGCGGATAATGAACCGCAGGCGATCCGTGACTGGGTGGACGACATGAGCTTTATGCATGACGACTTGAGCCGATGGGTGCACGTCGCTGCCCACTACTTACCCCGCACACTGAGCGGCGGGTTCAGCGGGCCGGCACATCCCCCGCAGTCCGGCGCAGCACAACTAGGGTGACGGCCAGCAAGGCAATCCCGCACAGCAGCATCGCCAGCGGCACACCCAGCGAGTCGGCGAAGAAGTGCCCGATTGTCCAGGGCAGGTAACCGAACCCGCCGACGAGACCGACGACGGTCAGCGGCGTCCGGACGGTTGCGATCCCCACTGCCACGAACACAACCGCCACGGCCAAACCGAGCAGCGGGGCGGCATCGGACCAGTCGTCCGCGGTGATTCCTGCCCCAGCGAGCACCGCGACACCGCCACCTACCAGGGCCAGAACGGGCGGAGGCAGCACTGCCATCCAGCCCGCGGCTACCCAGACGGCTCCTGCGGCGGCGACGGCCAGCCCGACCGCAGCTGGGCCACCAGCGATATCCGCGGCACTGCCCGCGGCGACGAGCACCCCTGCCAGGCAGGCGAGGTGCTGCGCCGGCCGATCCCGCAGCCGCCACAGCAGCCCCGCCTGCACGGCCGCCGCCGCTCCTGCCGACAGCCACACCACCGACTCCCTGGCGTGTGCGACGTCCCAGGCGACTTGACCGGCGAGCGCTGCCACTGCAGCCGAGGACGCGAACCACAGCGCGCCACGCAGCCTGATCAGTGCGGGTTCCGATCCGTCAGCGATCCGAGCCCCTACCAGCCAGGTGGCCACGGCGACGACGGCGAACAGCCCGAGCCGGCCGGCAGTGGGCACTTCGCGCCAGTACTGGACGCCGAGCGTCACCGCCCCGGACAGCGCTAGCAACCCGCCCAGGTAGCCCAGCGCCTCAGTCACCGGCAGCCGGCGACCGCCTCCGGCAAAGTCGCGGGCCCGCTCGGCGGCGAGCACGGCCTGCGCCTGATCAGCACTGAGGATCCGGGCTTCGACGGCACGCTGCAACGCTCCGGCTAGGTCCTCGGGACGGCAACTGCGCTGCGAAGTCATACTGAGCTCCTCGCCGTCGGTGACCCGCGTGGCCCAGTATCCGCCCGCGGTGACCCTCATCCACGGGACAGCAACACCCGGCCGATGAGTAGGACGCCGCTGGCAGCACTCACCGCTAGCACCGCGCCCCGCGTCCAGCCGTTGTCAAGCAGCCGGCGCGCCGGCCCGGAGAGCGCGAACCCGATCAGCAGGAATGGTGTGAGTAGAACGGTACGCGCTAAAGACTCGCCGGTGACCTGGCCCGCGGCGGCGAGCGCGATGATAGAGGTCACCGAGCCGAGGACGAAGTAGCCGCCGATCGTGCCCCGGACCCGTGGACCTGCGGCGTCTTGGTACAGCAACGCGATGGGGGGTCCGCCGATCGACGCTGCGGTACCCCCAGCTCCGCTGGCCAGGCCGGCCAGCATGAGCGAGGCTGGTCGGGGACGTGGGCGCCAGGCCAGTAACGACAGCACCACGCAAGCGAGCACGCTCAGCCCGACCAGGAGGCTGAAGACTCGTTGCGACAGGGCCACCACTGCGATCACGCCCAGTCCCGTGCCGGGGAGCCGGCCCAGCATTGCCCAGCCGATCCCGGGCCAGTCGGCGGACCGTCCGTCCCGGATCACCGCGAGCACGGCGTGCCCGGACGTCAGCAAGATCAACGGCACCGGCACCAGCATGGGGTCGACCAACGCCAGCAATGGTGCCGCCACTAGCGCCATTCCATACCCCACCGCGCCCTGCACCAGCGCACTCAAAGCGATCACCAGGCCGGCTGCGATGATCATCGGATCACTCGTTCGATAGGGTGTCTCGTCGCAGCGCGTCGCGCGACGTCCTCAGATAGTGGCACCGATTCGCGCGGACCACGGGTTGCGCCCAGTATGAGTGATGTGCTCACCATGACTTTGAACAACAACGTACAGATCCCCCAGCTCGGCTTCGGCGTGTTCCAGGTGCCGCCGCAGGACGCCGAGCGTGTGGTGTCCATCGCACTGGAGACCGGGTACCGCAGCATCGACACCGCGGCGGCTTACCACAACGAAGAGGGTGTCGGGAGGGCGCTCGCGTCCAGCGGACTGCCCCGCCACGAAATCTTCGTGACGACGAAACTGTGGAACTCCGATCACGGTTATGACCAGGCGCTGCGTGCTTTCGACGCTAGCGTGGGGCGGCTCGGATTGGAGACCGTGGATCTCTACCTGATCCACTGGCCGGTGCCCGCCGCCGACCAGTACGTCGAAACCTGGAAGGCATTGGAGAAGCTGGCCGCGGACGGCCGGGTGCGAGCGATCGGAGTGTCCAACTTCACCGTCGAGCACCTGCGACGGCTGCTCGCCGAGACCGGTACGGTGCCCGCCGTCAATCAAATTGAGCTACACCCGCACTTCCAGCAGACCGACCTGCGCGCGGAGCACGCCGCGCACGGAATCGCCACCGAGGCGTGGAGCCCGTTAGGCCAGAGCGCGGCGCTATCCGACGCCACCATCACCCGGCTCGCCAAGCGGCACAACGTGACCCCAGCGCAGGTAGTGCTGCGCTGGCACTTGCAGCTCGGCAACATCGTGATCCCCAAGTCGGTGACCCCAGCGCGGATCCGCGAGAACTTCGACGTGTTCAGCTTCGATCTGTCCGCTGAAGACCTCTCCGCCATCGCGGACCTGGAGACCGGTCGCCGCATCGGCCCCGACCCCGCGACGTTCAACATGCGCTGACCCGTCTGCCGCTTTTCCGCATTCAGCGGGATCGGCGGGGTTATTCGCACCTGTTCTTCCCCGCTGAGCCCGCTGAATGCGTCGTCAGCTCAGAATGGAGGTAATCGCAGCGAGGAAGGTGGTGAGGGGGCGGGTCTCAGCGTTATGGCCCATCAGGCCGATCCGCCAACCCGTCCCGGCTAGTGGGCCTAGGCCGCCACCAACCTCGATGCCGAAGTCCTCCCGCAATACTTTGCGAGCCGCGGCGTCAGACACGCCGTCAGGCAGCCGGGCCGTGGTGAGTTGGGGTAGCCGGTGGCCCTGCTCGGCGAACACTTCGAAACCGAGCTCAGGCAGGCAGGCCTGCAGGCGTTCACCCACCCGGGCGTGGCGCTCCCACACCGCTGGCAGACCCTCGGCCAGTAACCGGCCCAGACCCGCATGCACCGAAGAAATCAGCGTGGAGCTTGCAGTGTGGTGGTAGCGAGGCGGATCGCCCTGGTAGTAGGCATCCAACAGGCTCAGATCCAGGTAATACGAGCAGACCGGCCGTTCCCGGTCTCGGATCCGTTGCACAGCCCGTTCGGACAGGGTCACCGGAGCGATTCCCGACGGTGCACCCAGGCACTTCTGGGTCGCCGAGTAGCAGGCGTCGACGCCCCAGGCGTCGACTTCGACCGGAATCCCTCCCAACGAGGTGACGGCGTCCACCAGCAACAGCGTGTCGGTGTTCTGCAATTCGATGAGCGGGGCGATCTGGTTGCGCACCCCGGTGGAGGTCTCGGCGTGCACCACCGCGACGAGCCGGGCTTGCGGTGCCTGGCGCTGGGCCTCCAGCAGCTGGTCGGGATCCAGGGGCCGTCCCCAGGGGGCATGCACAGCTCGCACCTGCGCACCCAACCGGCGCGCCACCTCACACAACCGCTCGCCGAAATAACCGTTGACGCCGACAATGACCAGATCATCGGGTTCCAGGAGGCTAGCCAGGCAGGCCTCCATCCCCGCCGACCCGGTGCCACTCACCGGCAGGGTGAGACGGTTGCGGGTGCCGAAAACGGTCCGCAGTCGTTGCGCGGTGTCGGCCACCAGGGCGAGGAACTCGGGGTCCAGATGCCCGAGCACTGGCCGACTCAACGCCTCCATGGCCTCCGGATAGGGATTCGACGGTCCGGGCCCGAGGAGCAGTCGATCAGAGTGCACACCTCGATCTTGCCACGCCTGTCGTACTGTCCCCCCAATGGAGAGCCTGTGCAGCGTGCAGCAGTGGCCGGTCGATACGGTGGCCGCCGCCGTGGTAGGTGCCTCTGGTGCCGTGGTGGGCAGCCACGGCCCGCAGGACCACCCATTTCAACTCGCTTCGGTGACCAAGCTGCTGTCCAGCTACGCGGTTCTGCTGGCCGTGCAGGAGGGCGCGCTGGATTGGCAGCAGCCGGCCGGACCGCCGGGATCCACCGTGCGCCACCTCATCTCGCACGCCTCCGGACTGGAATACGACACCCCGCGGGTCTCGGCAGCACCGGGAACCAAGCGGATCTACTCCAACACCGGATTCGTTGCGCTGGCCGACGCGGTGGTGTCATCGTGTGGCATTGGCTTCGCTGATTACCTCACCGAAGGGGTGTTCCAACCGCTGGGGATGACCGCAACAGAGCTCACGGGTTCCGCCGCCGCCGGTGCCGTCTCCACCTGCGCGGACCTGGCCCGGTTCGCCGCGGAGCTACAGACGCCGACGCTGCTTGCCCCGGAGATTCTGGCCGAGGCGACCCAGGTGAGCTATCCGGGACTGGACGGGATCGTGCCCGGCTTCGGGTTTCAGCGTCCCAACGACTGGGGGTTGGGCTTCGAGCTGCGGGACCACAAGAATCCACATTGGACGGGTAGCCGGAACTCGCCAGAGACCTTCGGGCACTTCGGGCGGTCGGGAACGTTCCTGTGGGTGGATCCGGTAACCGGTGCAGCGTGCATCGCCCTGACCGACCGCGACTTCGGCCAGTGGTCCCGCGATGCCTGGCCCTCCTTCTCCGACACCGTCCTCGCCGAGCTCGCGACCCGGTAGGCAGAACCCCGAATTTCCCGAACTCCGCAGGAGAGCTGTTGGGATATCCGCGGAGAGCTCTGCTGTCGGGTGGCCGGAGGGGGTCTCACCCTCCGGCTCCCACAGATCCGGGCGTAACAGTCTCCCGTTACCCGGCTCTTGTCATCCTGGTCATCCGGCAGTGGGGGGCATGTTGACCAGGCCCAGTGGGCGAAGAACCGAGGATGTCTTTGAGTGACCCCGATCCATGCCTTTTGTGCCTTCATGCGTCCTCGTAACCGTCGATACTTGTTGCGGACCCAACGCAACAAGTAGGCATTGATGCGCGTCAGGAGGCAGTACAGCGCCGATTTGTAGAAGGCGCCGTAGTAGTTCATCCAGCCCCGCACGATGGGATTGATGTCCCGTGCGAGGTCAGCGAAGGATCGACCGGTGCGGTGATGCAGCCGCCAGGACCGCACCTGCGCACTGATTTTCCTCAAGGCGTCCTTGCTGATCGCGGGCAGGAACGAGAGGAACATTTTCCCGTTCTTGTTCCGTGCCCCGCGCGCCCGGAACATGTAGCCCAGGAACGTGAACGCGGTGTGCTCGTGGCAGCCGCGCCGCCTGCCGTCGTGGCAGTAGACGATCCTGGTCTTGTCCGGATGCAACGTCAGCCCGACCTGGTCCATTCGCCCCGCGATCGCCGTGAGCACGACGTGCGCCTGGCGTTTGCTGACGCAGTGCACGACCACGTCATCGACGTAGCGTTCGAACCAGACCCCGGGGAACTCCCGGGCCATCCAGGCATCGAACGCGTAGTGCAGGAACAGATTGGCCAGGACGGGCGAGACCGCCGAACCCTGTGGGGTACCCCGGTCGCGTTGCTGCAAGGTCCCCTCGGGTAGTTGCAGCGGTGCGTGCAGCCACCGCCGCACATACAACACCACCCAGGGCAGGTCGGTGTTCGCTTCCACCGCCTTGATCATCAGCTCCCACGGGACGCTGTCGAAGAACTTCTGGATGTCCAAATCGATCACCCAGTCGGTCTTCCAGCACCTCCTCCGGCAGGAAGCCACCGCATCCAGCGCGGAACGGTTCGGGCGGTAGCCATAGGAGTCCGGATGAAAGATCGGCTCGACCTTTCGCTCCAGCTCTGCGGCCACCACCGTCTGCGCGATCCGATCGCCTACGGTCGGTACCCCTAGCGTTCTGGTGCCGCCGCCATGGGATTTAGCGATATCGACCGCGCGCACCGGGGGCGGGAAGTACGAACCCGAGGACATCCGGTTCCAGATCTTAAACAGATTGTTTTTCAGATCCTTCTCGAACTCCTCGATCGACACCTCATCGACCCCGGGCGCGCCCTTGTTGGCCTTCACCTTCTGG
>JAODNG010000029.1 GCA_025465385.1 Pseudonocardiales bacterium | reverse complement strand
GTGCTGAGCTTGGCGTTGTTCGTGGTGATCGAACTGGAGGTCGCCGAACCATTGCTGGACATCCGGGTGTTCCGTTACTGGCCGTACACCAACTCGCTGCTGCTGATCGCGGTGTTGATGATCGGACTGTTCGGGATCCTCTTCTACATCCCGTTGTTCCTGCAGCAGGTTCAGGGACTGGGGGCATTCGACGCCGGACTCACGCTGCTGCCCCAAGCGGTGGTGATGGGGGTGCTGATGCCCATCACCGGGCGGGTCTATGACCGCATCGGGCCCCGCTGGCCGGCGGTCATCGGGCTGACGATCGTGGCCGCCGCTACCTACCTGATGCACAACTTAACTGTCGACACCTCCCGTGAGCAGCTCGTGTTGTGGATGATGCTGCGGGCCGTCGGCTTGGGTCTGGCAATGATGCCGATCATGGCTGGCGGCATCGCGGTCATCCCCCCAGAGCAGGTCAACGCCGCGAGCGCGTTCAACAACGTCGCGCAACGAACCGCAGGCGCGCTGGGTATCGCGGTGCTCACCGCCATCCTGACCACCCAACAGGCTCAGCAATTGGCCGGGCGGGCAGCCCTGTTGCCCACCGACACGGCCACCCCGCACCTGGGCGGCCCGGCTGTCCCTGATTGGGTCGGTGCGTATGCCCTCTACCAGCAGACCCAGCTGCAGGTGTTCGTCGCAGGGCTGGATGATCTGTTCCTGATCGCCGCCGGACTCAGCGCCCTAGGGGCGCTGGGGGCGCTGCTGCTGCGATCCGGGCCCGCTCCCGCGACCCCGGCCAGCGTCGTCCCGCGCCAACAAGCCACTACGGCCACGGCACCCACCAATGGCGCTCCAGGTCCGAACGGGGCAGTGGCCAATGGCGCGGTTGGGAATGGCACGGTTGCGAACGGGAGCAATCAGGCCCGACCTCATGCGGCCACCGACGCCGCGGACAACGGCAGCCGAACCCGACAGGCCGACGGACCGCTCGACGTCGAGCGCGGCGCACGTCACCCGGAGACCTGACCATAGCGGGCTGTCCTCGAGTACTTCATGACAGGCCCCACGGTGAGGCTTCACTCGCTGGCAGCCCTGCCTGCGTCGAGTTCGACACGACGCGGTGGACCCTTAGCAGGCAAAGTTTGGCCGAAAAGCTGGCGTGAGAGTGAGTCAGCTTGAGATCAAAACCTGTTCAGATTTGTCACCTAACGTGACACAAATTGCCATGCACTAGTGGCGAAGCGTCCACCGTTTGCCCGATCCGGAAACCCCACGTCGCACTATGAAAAACAACAGATCGGAGTACGATGTGATGAATGTTACACTCCCCGCCTGGGAGTCGGCTGGACCTCGTGCACCGTATCGGAGCGGCGGTGCTGGGCGCCGGGTTGTGCCTATTCGGCATCCTGGGTTTCGTCGACCGGCTGAAGTTCCTCGCTCTTCAGGGCAAAGTCGTGCTCGGGCTGGCCGAGAACGGCTTGCTGGCGACGATCTCGGTCGTCGTCGGCGCGGTTCTCATCGGGGCCGCGTTGCGCGGTGGTCGGGTCTCGTCGACGATCACGGTAGTTGTGGGATTGCTGTTCCTGTTCTCCGGCGTCCTGAACCTCTTCGTGCTGGACACCAAGTTCAACCTGCTGGCGTTCCGGCTGTCGAACGTGGTGTTCAGCATCATCGCCGGGATGCTCCTGCTGTTCCTTGGCGCCTACGGTCGGTTCAGCGGCGGCTTGTCGGCGGATAATCCCTACTACCAGCGTCGGCATCGTGAGAATACGGCTTCTAAGAACGATCACGAGCACGGCGACGAGGATGACCGGTTGCTGGCCGCGGAGTTGGCCGTCGCGGCAGGTCACGCCACGCCGCTGCAGGAACTGCTGGTGTATGAAGACGCGCAGCGCCGCGTCAACGAGGCGCACCGGCGCGCCTGGGAGCTCTATGAGAGTCGTCTGACCCGAGACAACGGCGTGAAGCGAATACCCTGATCGGCAGTACGGGGCCGGCCCAGCACGTTCCTTGCCTGGGCGACGGCGACCGCCGGGCGGACCCGGTTGCGCAACGCCCCTGACGTGCTCGCATGGAACCCCGCCAAGACGTATGCGGGAGCTGGCTGCCGCTGGTGTGCCGGTGGTGCCGACCACGTTCCTGGGACCGCACGAGCCGTATCAGGACAGTGTCGACATCCCGGGTGAGACCGCGCTGGTGTTCATCGACGGACGGTTCAGCCACGCCGCCAACAAGGCCGCTCTGCTCGCAGTGGGACGGGCCCCGACAGAGAAAAAGCTGTTCGCGGCCGAGACGATGGCGGCGGCAGTTCCCACCACGGTGGAGCGGGAGATCGGCGTTGGTGCCGTTCAAGACCAGGACGACGCTTACTAAGCACTGCGACGAGAGCAAGGTCGGGAAATCTGTGGTTCCTCCTTGTACCGAATTCATGCGACGCGTCCGGACGTCACCTGCTCGTACTGGATCAAGTAGTCCAGTGAGACTCTTTCACCGGAGGTAACGAGTCAGAACCGGAACCCGATGTATGCAGTGACGATCTGCAGCTGTGTACCGCGCTCAAGTGCGCCGGCGCCGCCGGCAAACGACCGGAGGAACTCATGAGCTTCGGCGGAAGCATCTTTCTCATTGCTGTTGGGCTCGTCCTGGCGCTAGCTGTCAATGTCAGCGTGTCCGGCATCGACCTGCAGCTGGTGGGCTGGATCCTCGCCCTGGTGGGCGCGCTGGGACTGTTGCTGAGCCTGGTTTTTTACCGGCGACGCCGCTCGGTAGTCGTAGAGTCACCAACGGCGGTCCCGGATGACTACCCGCCGCGGTACTGATCGTCGAGGTAACGGAGTTTTGTGCCAGACAGGCTCCTGAACAAGTCGCCCGAGAAGACGGAGTTCAGCACAAACCTGACACTCGGCGATGGTTACGCGAATTACCATCAGACCGTTGCACTCGAGCTTCTATTGAGAGGACCGAGTGCGCCGCTCAGTACTGGGTCATATTGTTCGTTTGCCATCGCCGTGTCGTTCCCGGACCCCCTTCGGCGCCGCTGCGGCAGCTCGGTTGTGATCGTGCCTAGGCAGCGCGGGACGTACATCAGCCATCCGCCAACTCGGAGCGTGACGCGGTACCCAGCCTCTCGACGGCGGGCTGCTCGGCCCGCGCAGCACCGGCCGGACGCTCGAGTAGGTCAACCGGTGACCTGCAAGAGCTGCTGATCTCTAGTCGGGTAACAGCGAACGCCCGCATCCGATACATGGATGGGGGCAGTTTGCTGTAGGTAGCGCTCGGCGAGCACGGTTCACCGACAACTCAACTTGGGGGGACATTATGCGGGGAGTCATCATTCGGTCTCTGGCGACCACGGCCGTGGTCGGCGGAGTGATTCTCGCTGGGGCCGGCGTGGCCTCCGCTGATACGGGAAGTCCGACCGGCGGTACCAACTCAGACCAACCAGCCTGCGCAAGCGGTTCTCTTGATATTTCGCAGGACTGCCTTCTGAGTCCGAGCGGCGGCCGGCTTCTCTAGTAGCGAGTAGCGCCGCGACGCTGACAGACGGCCCCGCCCGTACATAGCCGGCGGGGTCGTCTGTTCGCCCGGGACACCGCTGTGGGCACTCCGGGCCGTACGCTGCTGGGCCGGACTAGCTCTGGGAGCGCGTGCAGTGGCAAACGACGACGAACGCATCGCCCTGTTCCTCGACTACGAGAACCTCGC
>JAODNG010000573.1 GCA_025465385.1 Pseudonocardiales bacterium | reverse complement strand
CAGGGCGCGTCGCAATTATCGCGATGGACTATTTCGAAGAGCCGCGAGAATTGGTGTCCAACGTGCTAAAGATGAACCCTACGACTGGGACCGCCGTCGGTCATGACCTGGGCACGTCCGCCATGGTCGACGTCTCGGTCGGTGATTGCGCCGCAGCGTCCACCGACAGCCCACCGGGGCGCGGATAATCAGCGGACCAGCGACCAGGTTGATCTCACCTGTTGACGCGCCACATGTTCGCGTGGCGGAGCGGACTTTTGGCGGTGCTGACGATCGTCGACGAGGCCCTACTTGCCCCAGCGCAACACTGTTAGGGAGACGCCCGTTGGGGTATGTCTACTTTCGTGGCGAAGGCTGATGGAGTGACGGCGGTGCGCGAGACCGAGCGCAAGTACGAGGCGGCTGATGCGGTGGAGCTGCCGGACCCAGCCAGGTTGATCGGGCTGGACACCGGCTCGCAAGCCCAGGAACAACAGCTGGAAGCGGTGTACTTTGACACCGCGGATCTGGCTTTGGCACGTGCCGGGATCACGCTGCGGCGGCGGGAGGGCGGATCGGATCCGGGATGGCACCTGAAGCTGCCGGTCGGCCCTGACAGCCGAGACGAGCTGCGGATGCCACTGGGTCGTTCCAGCCGCACGCCGCCGGCGGAGTTGCTGGGGCTGACCCGGGTGTATACACGCGGTGCCGCCGTAGTGCCGATCGCCCAGCTCAATACCCGGCGGCGACGGTGGCTGCTCGCCGACCCGGAGGGCCAGGCGCTCGCGGAGCTGGTCGAGGACCAGGTCACCGCCCACACGATGGGTGAGCAGACCAGGGCGGTCTCCTGGCGCGAGGTGGAGGTGGAACTCGCCGAGCACGGCCAGGTCGAGCTGCTGGACCGCATCGAGCGTCAGCTGCTTGAAGTGGGCGTACAGCGCTCAGGGTATGGGTTCAAGCTGAGTCGGTTGCTCGCCGAGGAGCTGTCCGCGCCCCCCTCCGCACCGAAGCCGACCGCCGGCTCCTCGGCCGTGGACGTGGTGCTGGCCTACCTGGTGACCCAGGCTGAACAGCTACGCAGGTATGACCCGCTGGTCCGCCGTGACGCCCCGGATGCCGTGCATCAGATGCGGGTGGCGGCGCGGCGGATGCGCAGCGCGCTGCAGGCGTTCGGTCGGGTGATCGACCGAGACCGGACCCGCGAGCTGACGATGGAGCTGAAGTGGATAGCAGGTGAGCTGGGCGGCGCGCGGGATTCGGAGGTGATGGCCGAGCGGCTCGCTGCGATGCTTGCCGAGCTGCCCGACGAGTTGATCCTCGGGCCGGTCGCGGCCGCGGTCACCCGGTCCTTCGCGCGCCGGATAGCCGACGCTCGCCAGGTCGCGGTGGCCGCCTTGGATAGCGACCGCTACTTGGCGCTGCACAACACGATCGACGCTCTCCTGGCCCATCCGCCCCTGACCCCGGCAGCCAACCGCCCCGCGCGCCGGGAGCTTCCCAAGAGCGCAGCGCGGGTCTATCGCCGCGTTGCCTTGCGCATGCACGACGCGACTTCTCAGCCGGAGGGCGAGCAGCGCGACGTCGCCCTGCACGAGGCGCGCAAGGCCGCCAAGCGACTGCGCTACGCCACCGAAGCCGTCCGGCCCGTGCTGGGCAAGCCGGCCAAGCGACTACAACGACGCCTGAAGAAGGTCCAGGAGCTGCTTGGTGCGCACCAGGACACGGCGGTGTCCCGACCCGTTCTGCGAGAGCTCGCCGCACAGGCTCACCTCGAGGGCGGCAACGGCTTCACCTACGGCCTGATGCACGCTGCTGAATCCGCGCGCGCGCAGCGCGTCGAGCGCGATCTGCCCGCGGCGTGGAAGCGCCTGCGCAAACCGAAGAACATCAAATGGTTCAAACGACACTGACCAACGACCGGTAATCCCTGGTTACGATGCAAGCTGGAGGCCGTTGAGGGGAGACCGTCGTGCCAGCATTGCGGCGCATCGTCCATGAGATCCACTCTCTTGAGATCAGCGCCGCCACCCGGTACGAACAGCATCATCTTGTGGTTGGACGAAGCCGGGTGGAGGCGCTGTTCGCCGATCCCGCCCTGGCGTCGGTACGCGTGCACATTGCGGCACCGGGAGACCCGGTCCGGATCATCGCGCCGCTCGACGTGGTGGAGCCGCGCTCCAAGGGATCAGGTGGCGGTGCGTTTCCCGGCTGGATGGCGCCGGTCAACCGCCAGCGCGGCGGCGACATCCACGTGCTGCGCGGCGCCACGGTGCTGGCCGCCGGATTCCTTCCGCGCAATCAGGAGGGCCTGATCGACATGTCCGGTCCGGCCGCGCAGCTGTCCCCGTTCGGCCGGACGAACAACATCGTGATCGAGTTCGACCGCGCTGACGGTGCCTCCTGGCAGGAGGCTGAGATCGCGCTGCGCCGTGGGCTGCTGCGGGTAGCGGTGCACCTCGCCGATGCCGCCGTCGACGCCGCGCCCGACACGATAGAGGAGCTGGCGCCACCGCACCGCCCAGGCACGCCCACCGGCGGCCTCCCCCGGGTCGGCGTAATCACGAATCTACAGACCCAGGGCGCGTTTAAGGACGTCTTCGTCTACGGGCGCAGCATGGCAGGCAGTCTGCCGACCCTGTTCGACCCTGCCGAGATCGAGGAGGGGGCCGTGATCAGCGGCCAGTACGGGCACCCAGCGCTGCGCAACCCGACCTACCTCCATCAAAACCACCCGGTGATCGCCGAGCTGCGCGCCCGCGATGGCCGGGACCTGCACTTCGCCGGCGTAGTGCTGTGCCCGGAGCCGGTGGAGCAAGGTGACAAGGAATTGGTCTCCACGCACGCCGCCTGGCTGTGCCGGGCCGCCGGCTTCGACGCTGCCATCGTGACCAAGGAAGGCGCCGGCAACGCCGACAATGACCTGATGTTGAAAGTCGATGCTCTAGAGGCCGACGGTCTGACCGCGGTGGCGCTGTACGCCGAGATGTCCGGCGCCGACGGCACCGGTCCACCGCTGGTGGCGGGTCCGCGGCGAGGCGCGATCGTCAGTACCGGTAACTACGATCAGCGGGTCACGCTGCCCGCGGTCGAGCGGGCGTTGGGCGGCGCCCGCCTGCGCATCGCCGACGCCGAGGCGACCGCCGCCGTCGAGGTGCCCACCGCCGCGATCCTGTCCGCCCTGAGTCCATTGGGCGCGGGGCGGCTGACCTGCCGATCAAACGAGGAGCAGCCAGTCGGTCAGAAGTCGGTCGCTGAGCAGTCGGTCGGTCAGAAGTCGGTCGATCAACAGTTGGTCGGTCAGCAGTCGGGAGGCACGGCCTGATGCGCATCGTCCACTACCTCAACCAGTTTTATGCTGGACTCGGCGGCGAGGAGACGGCGGGTATCGGCCCCCGGATGCTCGACGGGACGGTGGGTCCGGGCCGCCTACTGGCTCAGCTGCTCGGTGACCAGCACCAGATCGTGGCTACGATCGTGTGCGGCGACAACCACGCGGCCTCCAACGCCACCGCCTCGCAGGAACTGCTCGACCTGGCCCGCGGCGCCGGCGCTGAGCTGGTGGTGGCCGGTCCCGCCTTCGGCAGTGGCCGCTACGGGTTGGCGTGCGCCCGGCTGGTCGCCGCCGCCGACGCCGCCGGGCTACCGGCGCTGGCCACGATGCACCCGGACAATCCCGGCATCACCGACGCGGGTACCGCCCCCGTCGTGGCCGCGGGCGCCACAGCACGGGAGATGCGTCCGACATTGCAGCGGGTCGCCGCTGCGATCGCGAAGCTGGCCGCCGGCGCAACGCTGACCGCTGGAGACGGCCTGGTCGTCAAGGCCGCCCGGATCGGCAGGCTTGTCGAGCAGCGCGCCGCAGCGCGGGCCGTCGAGCTCGTGCTGCGGCGGCTCGCCGGTGACCAGCAGAGCACCGAGGTCCCGGTCGGTGGGTTCGACGCGGTGGAGCCGGCCGCACCGGTGGACAAGGCGGCCAGCGCGACCGTCGCGCTGGTCACCGAGGGTGCCGTGGTTCCAGCTGGGAACCCAGACCGGCTCGAGTCGGCTCGCGCCACCCGCTGGCTGCGCTACCAGATCGAGGGGGTCGATGCACTTGCTTCCGGGGAGTGGGAGTCGGTGGCCGGCGGCTTCGCGACCACCGCCGCCAATGCCGACCCGAATCGGCTGCTGCCGCTGGACGCCGCCCGCACGCTGGAACGCGAGGGCGCGATCGGGCGCCTCCATGGCGAGTTCATGGTCACAGTAGGCAACGGCACGCCGGTGGCCACCGCGCGGCGCTTCGGCGTCGAGTGGGCCGCCGAGCTGCGCAAGGCAGGAGTGCAGGCAGCGATCCTGACCGCCACTTGAGGAACCGGAACGCGTTGCGGGTCAACGCTTGCCAAGGAGTTGGAACGCTCCGGTATCCCCACCGCCGTGATCACCAATCTCGTGACCATCGCTGAACAGGTGGGTGCGCCGCGCATCGTGCCGGGTCGAGGCATCCCCTACCCCTCCGGCGATCCGAACCTATCCCCCCAGGCCGAACAGGCGTGGCGCCGGCGGTTGGTACAGCGCGCACTGGACGCGGTCGCCACCGCCGTCGAGCATCCGACGATCTTCGAAGTCGACGTTGTGGAGCGAGCCGATGCCTGAAGCAGCGGTAATCCGAGCAGCCAGCCTGGTGCTGGCGCACACCCCGGGCCTGGCCCGGCACGGCTCCAAACCGATGCGCACGCTGCCCGTCGACGCCGAGCTGACAAGTAGTTTCCTGACTAACCTGCGCAGCTTCGATGACGCTGTCGGCTACCCCGCCCACCGGGCGTTTTTGGGCGCGTGTCACCCCCGCGAGCTGCCAAAGCGCCCTTGGGTGGGGGCCAGCATGGCCGGCGCGGAACGCTTCGCGCCGTTCGGCGAACTGATGCCAGAGGAAGAGTTCCTCGGGCTGATGGCCGCGGTGGACGAATTCGACCTTCTCGTTCTCGCCCCCGAGGTCGCGGAGCGGGCTGCCAAGAGGCTGGCTGAGCATCCGCTGGCGGCGCACCTGGACCTGGCGCGGGTCGCCGCGGCGGCCGGGGACGTCACCGCTGCGCTCGCCGGCGGCGCGCTGCCCGTGCACCTGGCGCCGGACTGCCTCGCGGGCGCGTTGCGCGGTGCGCACGAAGAGGACGAGTCACTAGTCGCGCACGTGCTGCTGGAGAACCTGGCCTGCAAGGCCACCGGAACTCTGGCGCTGCTGCACCTGCTGCACGACCACGACGTCGACCCAGCGGGGATCGGCTACACCATCTCCTGCTCTGAGGAAGCCGTCGGGGACCGCTATCAGCGCGGCGGCGGCAACATGGGCAAGACAATCGCCGCGGTCGCCGGCCTGACCGAGTCTTCCGGAGCGGACGTCAAGAATTTCTGCGCGGCGCCGATCCCGGCGCTGGTGATCGCCGCCAGCCTCGTGGTGGCGGGAGTATTCGAGCAGGTCGTCGTCCTCGCCGGCGGCTCGCAACCCAAACTCGGAATGAAGTTCGAGGGCCACCTGCGTCACGGCCTACCCGTTCTGGAAGACGTACTCGGCGGCGTCGCGGTGCTGGTGACCGCCGACGACGGCATCTCCCCCCGGATCAGGCTCGACGCCGTCGGACGCCACCGGGTGTCCTCGGGCGGCTCCGGTGCGCAGATCCTGCACGACTTGGCGGTGCGGCCGTTGGAAGCGATCGGCGCGCGGATGTGTGACGTCGACGACTACGCCACCGAGCTGCACAACCCCGAGATCACCGAACCGCAGGGCTCAGGAGACGTCGCGGCGCGCAACTACCGCACGATCGCCGCGTTGGCCGCCCGCCGCAAGGAGATCACTCGCGATGAGATCGATTCTTTCGTCGCGCAGCGGGGCATGCCCGGTTACGCCCCCACTCAGGGTCACCTGGCGTCAGCGGTGTGTTATCTGCCCCATGCCCTGACCCGGCTGACCACCGGATCAGCCGACCGGGTGTTGCTGTTAGCTAAGGGCAGTTTGTTTCTCGGCCGGATGAGTCAGCGGTCCGACGGCATGAGCATCTTGCTGCAACGCAACGGAGGCTGAGCTGATGACCGTGGTGGATGCCACCAAAGAAACCTTCGATGATCTTATCGGATCGGGTGTGGTGCTCGTTGACGTGTGGGCGCAGAGCTGCCACCCGTGCGTGGCGCTGAGCCCGCACATGGCGAGCATCGCCGATGCACACCCAGATCTGACCGTGGTCAAGCTGGATGCGAGCAAGGCTCGACGGCTGTGCATGTCACTGCAGGTGCGCGGGCTGCCCACCATCCTATTATTGTACGACGGCCAAGAAATAGCCCGCATCTGCGACCCCAACCTGGTAGCGGATCAGGTCGATACGTGGCTCGCCAATGCGTTAGCCGAATTGCCAACGAAGGAGGCGTGAATGTTCGACGGTAAGCAGGTCATCGTGATCGGTGAACGCGACGGTATCGCGGGACCGGCGATTGCCGCCTGTGTCCAGGCAGCCGGGGCCCCGGTGGCCTTCGTCGCCACCGAATGCTTCGTTTGAACGGCTGCCGGAGCCATGGATCTGTCCACCCAGGAGACGATCAAGCGCCTGGTCGACCAGCACGGCGCCGAGGCGCTGCTGGTTGTGCTCGGGGCACCGGACGCGGAAAGCGCCGGGATCGCCGCCGAGACGGTGGTGCTCGGTGATCCGAGCTGGGCAGGACCGTTGGCCGGGGTCCAGTTGGGCCTCCCCGTGTATCACGTCCTCGAAGATGAGCTGCGTGCCGCCGTTCCCGCCGAGGTGTGGGAAGAACAAGTCGGGTTGATGCTCGACGTGCTGGAGGTGGATGACATCGCCGACGCGGTCCGGGAATTCCGCGAGCAAGCGTCAACATAGTCGTTCCGTCGGCCGCTCATGATCGACGCCTGACGTCGACCAACCCGTCGGTCTGTCGGGCTGGGTCGCGGCTCGCCGCGGTAGCGGCGGCGTCCTGGACCGGCCCGGTGACTGGGGTCGCGGACGGGGTCGCTTGCTGTGGCGGGATGGAGCGGGCCTGGGCTGCGGGGCGGTCCCGGACCGCGGCAGCAGTGCGCCCCGAGCGGCCATCGCTGCGGCGATCAAGAAGAGGTCGTCGATCGCTGCGACGAACACCTGCAGTTGAGTCTGCTGTTAGACAGCGTAGAAGCGCACCCAGTCCAGGCTTCCCGGCGGGCCGAGGTGTGGGGTGGGGGTGCCCGCTGGCAGCAATATTTTTTGACGCAACCTTGTGGCGCACCGCCAACCGATCTCTGAGGAGGTGCTGAGCCAGATCCTCCACGAGATGATCACGCCCCATCTGGGTACAACCACCCAAATAGAGTACGGCTCGTATCTAGCTCTAATAGGGGACGAGACGTAGCCTATTGATGGCCGCGTCGGCGGACGATCACATCCACGGGGAGGTGTGAGCATGGAAGGCGTCGCAACGAGCGATTCCCTCTCCCGCGCCCGCGACTACGTGGATCGCTCAAGATCGAAGACGGATACGTCTGGGTCTGAAGTGCGTCTACGCGCCAACCGATGTCACCGTGGCGACCGAACCACAGTGATGTCACCAAGAAGAGAGAAGAAGGGGCGGACATGAGGATTACGGAAATCTTCAGCCTTGGCCGCAATAGCCACGGCGACAACGATAGGCGCTGGTACGACGACAGCTGGCGTAACCGGGACTACTACAACCGGGACTGGCGCCACAACAACTGGGACGACCGGGGCCACGACAACAGAGGAAACTGCTAGCTACACGCATGGCGGCGGTGACTCCCGCTCCGGTGAACAGGTGCGGGAGTCACCCGCTTTGATACTCAACTTAAATTGAGTTTTCGCACGGTCACCGTCCACAACGTCGACTTCGACGCGATCTTTGAGGTGATCCCACGTTTTCAACACTCTGACGCAGTGCTGATCCACGCCTCAGCAACGGGCAGCGGCGCCGCTGTACCGCGGCAGCCACTGGAGATCATCATTGTCCGGCTCATACACTGGCCCCGAAGGGAGACAGCCAGTGTGGAACGCCCGGAAAGGTCTGATCGCCCTGGCTTTCGTTGTGGTGTTAGTGGTCGCATCGCTGGCAGCGTGGCCTCTCATTCGGGACCTGGGCGCAACACCCGGCTGCGCCGTCACCACAGTCGCGGACCCGGTGTCTGGTGCCCTCGTGACGTTCCCTCTGTCTGGGGAGCAGGCCGACAACGCCGCGACGATTGCCGCGATCGGTATCCAACTGGGCATGCCCGACCACGCTGTCACGATCGCGCTGGCGACAGCGCTGCAGGAGTCCGGTTTGCACAACCTGATGGTTGGGGACCGGGACTCGGCAGGTCTGTTCCAGCAGCGGCCCAGCCAAGGCTGGGGCACCCGGGTGCAGATCCTCGACCCGGTCTATGCGTCAACCGCGTTCTACCAGCGACTTCGCGCTCAACCGGGTTGGTCTGAGCTGAGCGTCACCGAAGCTGCTCAGCTCGTTCAGCGCTCGGCTGTGCCGTCCGCCTACGCGCAGTGGGAACCGCGGGCCCGGGCCGCCGCGGCCGCCCTCACCGGCGAGGCGCCCGGCACGCTGACCTGTCGAGGTCTCACTATCAGCCCGTCGAGCACGGACCTGGTCGCGACCGCGGTCGCCGAACTTGGCACTGCCGCTCTCAGCGGAGCGCACTCCGCGGCCCGCGGCTGGTCGATCTGCAGCTGGCTCGTCGCGCACGCGTCTCGCCTCGGCGTCGATCGGGTGACTTTCGATGGGCGCACCTGGACCATGGATTCCGGCAGCTGGTCTCAGAGCGGACCGGCCGACGGAGTGCTGTCCCTGCACCGGGCGCCGAGCGCTGCCTGATGCCAGAAGGCGACACCGTGTACTTGGCGGCCAAGCGGATGGCGGCGGCGCTGAGCGGCCAGCGCCTTACCCGGGCGGAACTGCGCCATCCGCGGCTCGCCGAACATGATCTGTCGGGGCGGACCGTGCTTGGCGTACACAGCGTCGGCAAGCACCTGTTTACCCGTTTCGATGACGGACGAAGCCTGCACACGCATTTCCGGATGGATGGCTCCTGGCACCTTTACCAACCCGGGCAGCGGTGGCGACGACCAAACCACCAAGCCCGTGCTGTGCTGACCACGCAGGACCGAGTAGCAGTGGGTTTTCCCCTGCACGACATGGCACTGTTGGCCACCCCGGACGAACACCGGCTCGTCGGGCACCTGGGCCCTGACTTGCTCAAGCCCGATTGGGACGACAACGACGCAGTTATAGCGGCGCGACGGCTGCGCGAGCGACCCGGCGTTGAGCTCGGTCTCGCCCTGCTCGATCAGCGGATCATGGCCGGCGTTAGAAACCTATACTGGGCTGAGTTGCTGGTCCGTCATCGATCGGATTCGATTTTGTCGGGCTGTGCATTATCTGCGGAGCGGTGGCCGGCTATGTGGTCGGTGGGGTCAGCGCCGCGCCGTGAGTCCAGTTCCGGGTTTTCCAGCGTTGGCTTCACGACCTTCTGGTGGTACTCAGTGAGAGCGGGCCCCCGCCGGCGGCAGGATAGTCGCCGTGCCCGAGGGTGACACCGTCTACCGCGCGGCCCGGCGGCTGGACGCTGCGCTGCGCGGGCAGCAATTGGTGCGGGGCGAGTTGCGGCACCCGCGGCTGGTGGAGCACGACCTGGCCGGGCAGGGGGTTGCCGGGGTCGGCAGTGTGGGCAAGCACCTGTTCATCCGGTTCGATCACGGTCACAGCCTGCACACTCACCTGCGGATGGACGGCTCGTGGCAGCTCTACCTCCCAGACCAGCGGTGGCGGCACGCCGGCCGCCACGCCCGAGCGGTGCTCGCTACCGCTGAGCGCGTCGCGGTGGGCTTCCGGTTGCACGACATGGCCCTGCTGCGGACCAGCGAGGAGCACCGCCTGGTCGGTCATCTCGGTCCTGACCTGCTCGACCCCAACTGGGGTGAGGCGCATGCCGGTGAGGCGCTGCGCAGGCTGACCGCCGACCCGGCCGCCGAGCTCGGAATGGCGTTGCTGGATCAGCGGGTTATAGCGGGCGTTGGAAATGTATATCGCTGCGAGCTGTGCTTCTTGCTCGGTGTCTGGCCGTGGGCCCCGGTCGCGGAGCTGGCGGATCCGGCTGGGGCGATCTCGCTGGCGCGGGCGCTGTTGCGCCGTAACGCCGGGCGGGTGGAGCGTTCGACCACTGGTGAGCTGGCCCGAGGCCGGCGTACCTGGGTGTACGAGCGCTCTGGCCTGCCTTGCCGGCGCTGTGGTGCCCTGATCCGTCGGGCCGATCAGGGTGAGGGCGTCGAGGCTCGCGTCGTGTACTACTGCCCGAGCTGCCAGAAGCCGCATCCTTGTCCGTGACGGCGTGGCACCCAGGCCGTGTATAAGGCCCCCGACGTAGACCGGTGACCAGCCCAATAACCATGGCTCCCGCCGCCGACCACGCGACGTTTCGGTTCTTCACTTCAGGTAGTGTGTACTAATCAGTACTGATCGGTGTCTAAATTGTGCACTGAGCCTGGTGTTCGGGGTTGGATTGTTGGTGTTACTGGTTACCCAAGGCATGCTGGAACGTTAGGCGCAAACCATTCTCTGGGTATCGGTGCTTGGATGAGTCTGGCCGTCACGGGTGCGTTCGGCACATTCGTGATGCGGTAGGTGCGGCAGCGCTCCGC
>JAODNG010000547.1 GCA_025465385.1 Pseudonocardiales bacterium | reverse complement strand
GGCGCGACTCTCGCGGGCTCAAGTGGCGATGACGACGGGCGCCAGGTGAGCCTCACCGGGAAGTCCGTACGGTGCCGATCAGCCGACCGCCCCCCAGACGCGGCGCCGTACGGGCTTTCCGCAGCCTCGACGACACCGGCGAGACGGAAGGCGAGGCCAGCAGGCTGTTGGATCAGTTTCGCGGCCCCCGCGAGGGTCGGCCCTGAGCAACTCCGTCTGGTCAATCACTGAGGTCGCGCAACGCGTCTTCGATGGCGCGGTGAAAGGTCGGGTAGGCGTAGATCATCTGCCGTAGGCGCTCGGTAGGCACCTCGGCGTGCACCGCGACAGCGAGTGCGCTGAGCACTTCCCCGCCGGCAGGACCCGCCGAGGTGGCGCCGACGAGAATGCCCCGGTCGGCGTCCTCGACCAGCTTGATGAAGCCGTCGTTGCCCGTCTTGTGAATCCAGCCGCGCGCGGTGGACGGCAGGCGGACCAGCCCGGTGCGCACCCGCAGGCCGTCGCGGCGGGCAGTGGACTCGGTCAGACCCACGCCGCCGACCTCGGGATCGGTGAAGGTAACCCGGGGCACGGCCCGGTAGTCAGCGGTCTCGCCGTCGCGGCCGAGGATGTCGGCGGCGGCGATCCGCCCCTGATACATCGACATGTGGGTGAAGGCACCCTTGCCGGTGACGTCCCCAATCGCCCACAGCCGGTCTGCAGCCCGCATCCGCTCGTCGACCTCAATCGTGCGGGCTTGGTCATCCAGCCCGACCGCGCCGACGCCCAGCGCAGCCAGATCGGTGCGCCGGCCGGTCGCCACCAGGAGCTGTTGTGCGGTCAGCACGTCACCTCCCTGCAACGCCACGGTGAACTGGCTGTTCGGGTAACCCACGCGTGCTGCCGAGATCCCGGCGCGGACGTCGATTCCTTCGGCGGCGAAGGAGTCGGCGAGCAGCTCGCCGGCCTCAGGCTCGTCACCGGGCAGCAACTGTGATTGGGCCTCCAGCACCGTGACGTGCGCACCGAACCGGGCGAAGATTTGCGCGAATTCGCAGCCCACCGGGCCGCCGCCTAGGACGATCAGTGACTCCGGCACCTGCGTCACTGCGACGGCTTCCCGGTTGGTCCAGTAGGGCGTACCGGCCAAGCCGTCGATCGGCGGGATGGCCGGCTCGGTGCCGGGGTTGAGCACGATCCCCTGGGCAGCGCGAAAAACTCGCTCACCGGCCGAGGTGGACACGGTGACCTCGCCGGGTGCGGTCAAGGTCGCTCGGCCGCGGACCAGCCGGCCGCCGGTCTTCTCGAACCGCTCGGCGGCGACCGTGTCATCCCAGTCGTCGGTGGCTTCGGCCCGGATGCGCGTGGCGACCGGCGCCCAGTCCGCGCGCACCTGTGCTGAGCCGGCCAACTCGTCAACGCGGCGGGCCTCGGCCAGTGCGTCGGCGGCGCGGATCATCATCTTCGTCGGCACGCAGGCGTAATACGGGCACTCGCCGCCGACCAGCCGGGCCTCGACTCCCACCACGGTGAGTCCCGCCGTGGCCAGCCGGGTCGCCGCGTCCTCCCCGCCCGGTCCCATCCCGATCACTACGACATCGACGTTCTCGGTCGGCATGCCTTATCCCTTCCTCGCTATATCAACGGCACAGCACACCAGAAATGGGCACTAATCGCCGGGTAGCGCATCGCGCCATTCGGGTGATCTCGCCCCCGACGGAGTCCCGCATCACGCCGTGCGAGCCGTTGACAACGGTTAGGGCCGCTACTGACGGGTATCTCTTCTTAATGAAAGGCGGCTCAACAGCGGAGGTCCTGTGATGGCCCGAGAACTACGAACCCAGTCGATGACGCCGGATAGCGGGTCACGCCCGGTCTCGACGACCGGCGTGGTGCGCGACGAGGCGGTCGGCGTCGGCCGGTCGGCGAGAGACGCCGGGGGGCACGTCGCGCAGACGGCGGCGGATCAGGCCAAGGAACTGGCGGCCGAGACCAGACAGCAGGGCCGGAACCTGATGGAGGAGGGCCGCCAGCAGCTGCATGAGCAGGTTGTGTCCGAGCAGCAGAGGGCGGCGCGGCGGCTGACCACCATCGCCGACGAGCTTGCGGAGATCGCTGAGGGTAGGTCCACATCCGCCACGATGAGTGCAGTGGCGCGCCAGGGCGCGGACCAGCTGCATCAGCTCGCATCGTGGTTGAATGACCGGGAGCCGAAGGACCTGATCGAGGAGGTTCGTTCCTTCGCCCGGCGCCGTCCCGGCGTATTTCTCTTCGGCGCGGCGCTGGCGGGCGTAGCTGTCGGCCGGATCACCGGGGCCGGGGTGGCCGCGGTCAAAGATTCCAATGGCAACGGCTCGACGGCGGCGCCGAGCAGCCCGGTGCAGCCTCATCCGCATCCCCAGGCCAGCGTCGACCACCCACTCGCGGACCCGGAACTTCCCACCCCCAGGATGCCGCAGCCGCAACCGTCGACGGACACCGTGGCGCGGGGTGGGCCGCCGGTGGGAATGACTGAGCCGGTCGCGCCACCATGCCCGCACTGCGCCGGTGAGGGCACGGATTTCGGCGTTGATAGGCGGATGACCCGATGAGCCGGCCCCTCTCGGCTCCGCCGGGAACAGGCGCGCAGGCGGGTCCGCGACTCGACGTGGGTGACGCGTCGATCGGCGATCTGATCAGTAACGTCACGCGAGATCTGTCGACGTTGATGCGCCAGGAGTTCGAGCTGGCAACCGCGGAACTCAAGCAGGAAGTGGTCAAGAGCGGCAAGGCCGCCGGCAGCCTCGGCGCCGCGGGTTTCGCCGGCTACATGGTGCTGCTTTTCCTGTCGGTCGCGCTGTGGTCTGCGCTGGCAAACGTCATGCCACCCGGCCGCGCGGCACTGATCGTCGCCGCACTATGGGCGATCATCGCAGCCGTGTTGTACGCAACCGGCCGCAAGCAGCTGCGCCGCGTGCGGCCTACGCCGGAACGCACCGTAGACACGCTCAAGGAGATTCCGGACGCCCTCCGGGGCAGGTGAGGAGAGCACCGTGACCGCTGATCCCGACCAGATCCGCCGCCGGATCGAGCGCACTCGAGACGCGCTGAGCGCGAATGTCAACGCGCTGACCGAGAAGGTGACGCCGAGTCGCGCCATGGCGCGCCAAGTCGACCGGACCCGCCACACAATGACCAATGTCAAGGACAAGATCATGGGCACCGCCGAAGACGCGGCGTCCACCGCAGCCGACACTGCGTCAACCATTGGCGAAACGGCCAGCTCGGTCGCTTCGACCACGGCTGACCAGGTGTCGTCGATGGCGTCGAGCGCGGTCGACGCGGTGACTTCAGCACCGCAGGCGGTACGACGGCGCGCCCAGGGCAACCCGCTGGCCGCCGGACTGATCGCATTCGGCGGCGGTTGGCTCGCGGCATCGCTGATCCAGTCCAGCCGCAAGGAGCGGGAGCTCGCAGCGCAGGCGAAGGACCGGCTCGCCGACCAGCTGGAGCCTTTGGCGAAGCAGGCGAAGGAGATCGCCTCGGACGTCACGGACACCCTGCGCGAGCCGGTGCAACAGGCCGTCGAGTCGGTCAAATCCACGGCGAGCGACGCCGCTGCCAGCGTGGCCGAAGAGGGCCGCGCGGCCGCGAATCGGCTGAATGACCGCGCTGGCCAGGCGAAGCAGCGGGTTGGGCAGCAAACCCGCTGACGGCGAGGGTCCCGGAGGCTGTCGTGGTCTTAAGGCAGACTCCGTCGGGTGACGTTCGGGCTCCCCTCTGATACTGCGCAGGCGAGGAAGGCGCGCGGAGCCTTCTTCACGCCGCCTGAGCTGTGCCGGTATGTGGCGGACTGGGCGATCAGGTCGGCTTCAGATGAGGTGCTGGAGCCGTCGTGTGGGCAAGCGGCGTTCCTGCTCGCAGCTGGCGAGCGGCTCGACGCACTCACCGCGCTGGCGGGCGACACCCGGAGCGGCTCACCGGGAATCGAATTACACGGTGTTGAGCTACACCGTGACAGTGCTCGCCAGGCAGAGCGGCGCGTCCGATCTGCCGGCTATCAAGCGCGCGTGCTCATGGCGGACTTCTTTCTCCTCCCACCCACCGGACGCTATGACGCGGTCATCGGCAATCCCCCTTATATCCGGTACCAGGACTTTGCGGGGGAAGCGCGGTCACGCAGCCGCGAGGCGGCGCTGCGAGCCGGCGTCTTACTGACCCGGCTGGCTTCCTCGTGGGCCGCGTTCACAGTGCACAGCGCGCTGTTTCTGCGACCTGGCGGTCGGCTGGGACTGGTGCTTCCGGCCGAGCTGCTGTCGGTGAATTACGCAGCTGAAGTACGCAGGTTCCTCATGCAGCGTTTCGCGCGGGTCCGCTTGGCGCTATTCACAGAGCGGGTTTTTCCGGGCGTGCAGGAGGAGGTCGTTCTGCTGCTCGCCGACGGGTATGGTCAGGGGCCGGCCGATTATTGCGAGCTGCAGCAGGTTCGCAGCGCCGCGGACCTGGCGGGAGTGGCTCCGCTGATCCGGACCTGGA
>JAODNG010000538.1 GCA_025465385.1 Pseudonocardiales bacterium | reverse complement strand
GGCCTTGAACTCCGGCATCCGCGAGACGGGGTCCAACACGGGGTTGGTCAGCGCATTGGCGGTGGCCTGCCCACTCCAGTGAAAGGGCACGAAGACCGTGTCGGAGCGGATGTCCTCGGTGAGCCTGGCGCGCAGCACGGCGCTGCCACGGCGGGTGTCCAGCCGCACGAAGTCGCCTGGACCGACGCCGACCCGGCGGGCGAGTTCCGGATGCAGTTCGACGAAGGCGTCGGGCTCGGCGGTGACCAGCGCGCGCACCCGCCGGGTCTGCGCCCCGGACTGGTAATGCGACCGGTTTCGCCCGGTGCTGAGGTAGTAGGGGTACTGCGAGTCCGGCAGTTCCGCAGGGTCGCGGTGCTGGACCGGGTGGAACCGGGCCCGGCCGTCGGGGGTGGAGAAGCGGTCGGCGAACAGCCGCGGCGTGCCGGGATGCTGCTCGTCCGGGCACGGCCAGAACACGCCCTGCTCGTCGGCAATGCGCTCGTAGGTGATGCCCGCGTAGTCCGCCAGGCCGCCCGCGCTGGCCGCCCGCAGCTCGTCGAATACCTCCCGTGGCCGGTCTTTGAAGCTGGCCCGACAGCCGAGCCGCTCGGCCAGAGCGCGCAGGATCTGCAGGTCCGAGGGCACTCCGGGTGGTGGATCCAGCGCCTTGCGGCGCAGCAGTACCCGGCCCTCCAGATTGGTCAGCGTGCCCTCCTCCTCCGCCCATTGCGTACAGGGGAGCACGACATCGGCCAGTGCCGCGGTCTCGGAGAGCACGAAGTCGCTGACCACCAGGCAGTCCAGCCCGGCCAGCCGCTGCGCGACATGGGTCGCGTGTGGCGCGGAGACGGCGATGTTGGAGGCGAAGACCAACAGCGTGTGTACCCCACCGTCGGTGCCCAGCCGGTCAAGCATTTCGTAGGCCGACGTGCCCGGGCCGGGCAAGCTGTCGGGGTCGACTCCCCAGACCGCGGCGACGTGCTGACGGTCTTGGGGATCGTCGAGGCGCCGGTAGCCGGGCAGCTGATCGGCCTTCTGACCGTGCTCCCGGCCGCCCTGCCCATTGCCCTGCCCGGTCAGGGTTGCGAACCCGGAGCCGGGACGCCCGGGCAGGCCCAGAGCCAACGCCAGGTTGATGAACGCCAGCGTGGTGTCGGTGCCGTTGCTGTGCTGCTCGGCCCCCCTGGCGGTGAGCACCATGGCCGTCGATGCCTCGCCGAGCAGCCGCGCCGCCTCGTCCAATTGGGTGGCTGCAACGCCGGTGATTCGCTCCACCCGGTCCGGCCAATACGAGCGCACCACCCGGCGCACCTGCTCGAAGCCGGAGGTCCGCTCGGCTATGTATGCAGCGTCGATGTGACCGTGCCGGATTGCCAGATGTAGCAGCCCATTGGCCAGTGCAAGATCCGTGCCGGGCACCGGTTGCAGGTGGACTTTGGAGCCAAGGGCAGTGCTGGTACGTCGAGGGTCGATGGTGATATGCGTCGCGCCGCGGCTACGACCCTCGTCGAACCACTGCATCGCCGGCGGCATGGTGTCCGCCGGATTGGACCCGACCAGCAGGACGACGTCGGCCGCCGCGATGTCAGCCAGCGGGAACGGCAGGCCCCGGTCGATGCCGAACGCGCGGGTAGTCGCCGCGGCGGCCGAAGACATGCAGAACCGGCCGTTGTAGTCGATCTGGGAGGTGCTCAAAGCGACCCGGGCGAACTTGCCGAGCTGGTAGGCCTTCTCGTTGGTCAGACCACCGCCGCCGAAGCAGCCCACCGCGTCCGGACCGTGGTTCTGCTGGGAGCGCCGCACGGCATGGACGACCCGATCGAGCGCGTCGTCCCAGGTGGTGGGTTTGAGCGGCGCGTCGCGCCGGTCGCGGACCAAGGGCGCCGTCAGCCGCTGCGGGTAGTCGAGCAGCTCGGCTGCGTTCCAACCCTTGCTGCACAGCCCGCCCCGGTTGGTAGGGAAATCGTCCTGGGGTGCCAGGTGGACCCGGTTGGGAGCGACACGCAATGTGATGCCGCACTGCAGCGAGCAGTACGGGCAGTGCGTCAGCGTCTGGTGGCCATCCACACCATTACCGTCCGCCTACCGCGTTTCAGCGCCGTTGTCTGCCGGTTACAGGTCATCTGTCGGTGTGGTCCGGCTCGCGGGGCGTCGGTCAGCCTGCGTGCAATCGAGCCGACCGGGGATGATGCCTGCGTGAACCTGACCCAGCTGTCCACCAGCGAATTGGCCCGGTACCGCCACGACTTGCGTGGGGAGTATGAGGCACTGCAGGCGCAGGGGCTGACCCTGGACCTGACCAGGGGCAAGCCGTCGGCCGAGCAGCTGGACCTGTCCGAGCCACTGCTGGAGCTGCCGGGGGCCGGCAAGCACGTGGCCAGCGATGGCGCTGACACCCGCAACTACGGAGGCCTGCGTGGGCTGGTGGAGCTGCGGGAAATCTTCAGCGGACTGCTTGGAGTTCCGGTCGAGCAGCTGATCGCGTTCGGTAACTCCAGTCTGGAGCTGATGCACGAGTGTCTGGTGCACGCCGTGCTGTTCGGCGTGCCCGGATCGGTGCAGCCGTGGGGGATGGGTACCGGGACGGCGTTGCTGTGCCCGGTGCCCGGGTACGACCGGCACTTCTCGGTGTGCGAGAAGATGCGCATCCAGATGATCACCGTCCCGATGAACGCGACGGGACCGAACATGGACGAGGTCGAGCGGCTGGTCGCAGCGGACGCCAGGATCAAGGGAATCTGGTGCGTGCCCAAGTACAGCAACCCGTCAGGCATCCGGTACTCCGAGCAGACCGCCGGTCGGCTGGCTCAGATGCGCACCGCCGCTCCCGACTTCCGGATTTTCTGGGATGACGCCTACTCGGTGCACCATCTGACCGAGGTCCGGCACGAGACCGCCGACATCCTGCAGTTGGCCGCCGCGGCTGGCCACGCTGATCGGCCCTTCGTGTTCGGCTCCACCTCGAAGATCACGCTGGCGGGCAGCGGAGTGGCCTTCTACGGCGCGTCCGTGGCCAACGTGGACTGGTTGACCGGGCACCTCGCCAAGCGCACCATCGGCCCCGATAAGGTCAACCAGCTGCGGCACGCACTCTTTCTGGGAACCGCAGCCGGCGTGCATGCTCATATGGACCGCCATCGGGCGCTGCTCAAACCGAAGTTCGATCTTGTCCAGCGCACATTGGCGAGCCAACTGGGCGACAGCGGGGTGGCGACCTGGACGGAACCCGAGGGAGGTTATTTCGTCACCCTGGAGGTGCTGGAAGGTTGTGCCAGCCGAGTCGTGGAGCTCGCTGCTGACGCCGGCATCGCGCTGACCGCCGCGGGCGCGCCGTTCCCGTACGGGCAGGACCCCGACGATCGGGTGATCCGGCTGGCACCGACCTACCCGCCGCTGTCCGAGCTGGCTGACGCCTTGGACGGGCTGGTCCTGTGC
Organism: Pseudonocardiales bacterium; assembly: GCA_025465385.1. Classification (GTDB taxonomy): domain Bacteria; phylum Actinomycetota; class Actinomycetes; order Mycobacteriales; family Pseudonocardiaceae. The sequence goes on along the minus strand of JAODNG010000538.1, from coordinate 2,910 downwards.
ATCAAGCTGGCCGCGGTAGAGCGCCTGCTCGACCGATCGGTCAGGGTGTGACCGCCCGGCCGGGCCGGGGGTCGTCGTCTGGGATCTGCGCGCCGCAGCCGGTGCACATGACGGGTGGGTCCTGGTCGGCAAGCAGGCCGCATTCCGGGCAGACTCGAGGTAGCCAGCAGGCGTGGTCACCACCATCCTCGGCTGGCGGCTCGGGTCTGGGTGCGGTCACGGCACTCCTCCAACAGTCCGGCTGCTGATGGATTGGTTGCAATTCGTGGCGGCGCAGCCGCTGGACATGCCGTAGCCAGACAGCAAGATCGCCGTTTGGGTGCAGCGATTTACATCCGTTCTGGTGCCGCGATACCTAGCAGATTCAAGCCCTGGCCCAGGGTGCGGGCGGAGAGCTGGCATAGCGCAATGCGGTTGGTACGGACCGGTTCTGCTGCTGAGAGTACCGGGCACGCTTCGTAGAAGTCGGTGAATGCCTTCGCCAGGTCATAGAGGTGACCGCACAGCCGGTGCGGCTCGAGGGTCCGGCCGACTTCGGCGAGGGTGTCGCCGAATGCGTCGAGCTCGAGTATAAGAGCCCGTTCCGCGGGATGCAGTGGCAGCGTCGGATCCACCTCGGTGGCCCTGTCGGCCGCCGCCTTGCGGAGGATGGAGCAGATACGGGTGTGCGCGTATTGCAGATACACCCCGGTATTGCCGTTGAACGACACCATCCGCTCGACGTCGAAAACGTAGTCCTTGATACGCGACGTTGACAGATCAGCGTATTTGACCGCGCCGATACCCGCCTGCTCCGCGATCCGGGCCAAATCCTCATCGGTGAGTTCGTGCGCCTTGTCGGCGATGGCGGCGCGTGCCCGGTCGACGGCGTGGTCCAGTAGTTCCATGAGCTTGACGGTGTCGCCGGAGCGGGTCTTGAACGGCCGCCCGTCGGGGCCGAGCACAGCGCCGTGCGCGACGTGGGCGGCGTCGATGCCGTCGGTGAGCCAGCCGGCGCGGCGTGCTGCCTCGAAGATGAGTCGGAAGTGCAGGGCCTGCCGGGAGTCGACCACGTAGAGGATGCGGTCGGCCTTCAGATCGCGGACCCGGTATCGGATCGTGGCCAGATCGGTGGTGTCGTAGCCGTAGCCGCCGTCTTTCTTGCGCACCATCAGCGTGACCGGGTTGCCGTCGGGGCCGGTGACCTCCTCGGAGAACACCACGAGCGCGCCGTCGCTTTCCACCGCGATACCAGCGCTGGTCAGCTCGTCGACGACATCGGGCAGCAGGAAGTTGTAGAACGACTCGCCGTCGGAGTCCTCGGGTTCCAGAAGGACGCCGAGCCGGTGATAGATCTCGCGGAACGCGAATTCCGATTCGGCGACGATCTCCTTCCAGCGCGCGACGGTGTCCTCGTCGCCGGCCTGCAACGCCACCACGCGCGTTCTGGCCCGTTCGGCGAAGGCGGGGTCGGCGTCGAAGGCGGCGCGGGCGGCCCGGTAGAGGTTATCGAGCGCGGAGACGGTGGAAATGCCTTCGGTGAGCTCGTCGTGGTGCCAGGTTGCGTCGGGGTGGTCATCGAGATATTGGATGAGCATTCCGAACTGGGTACCCCAGTCCCCGAGGTGGTTTTGCCGGATCACCTCGGCTCCGAGGAAACCGAGTACCCGGACCAGGCTGTCACCGATGATGGTGGTGCGCAGATGACCGACGTGCATCTCCTTGGCGACGTTCGGCCCGGAGTAATCGACGACGGTGTGCCGGCCCTGTTCCGGACTGCCGACCCCCAGGCGCGGGCTGGCCAGCCGGGCGGCGACCTGTTGCCAGAGCGAGACATCCGTCAGGGTCAGATTGAGGAAACCCGGTCCGGACACGGTGACCTCAGCGACGGGTGTGACGGTAGATGCCCGCAACGCCTCCGACACAGCGCCGGCCACCTCCGCAGGCCTGGTACGGGCGCGTTTGGCGAGCGCGAGCGCGGCGTTGGACTGGAAATCGGCGTGCTCGGAGCGCCGGACGACCGGGTCGGCGCCGGCCAGCTCCGGTAGAGCCCGATCGATCGCATCGCGGACGGCGACCTCGACCTGACCGATCAGTGAGCGCACCTCGTGCTCAGTCAACCGGGCATCCTCCGTTCCTGTGATGACCCCTGTGATGAAACCCCGTCACGGCCCATTGTCCCAGGCCGTGCCGCGGGTCAACGTCGCCCGGTGCTGCTTTGCAGTGGCGATGGCCGTGCGCAGACGATACAAAGACACCGCCCGGCGGCTGCGGTACGCCGGGCGAACAACGCGGACCTACGGAGGTTGTGTGGACATCTGGCCTGGCTCGCCCTACCCGTTGGGCGCGACCTATGACGGCGGGGGCACCAATTTCTCGATCTTTTCCGAGGCCGCGCACCACATCGAGCTGTGCTTGTTCAACGATGCGGGCAAAGAGACGCGGATCGCACTGCCCGAACGCGACGCCCTGGTGTGGCACGGCTACATGCCGCGGATCGCTCCCGGCCAGCGCTACGGCTACCGTGTGCACGGTCCCTACGATCCCGCGGCAGGTTTGCGGTGCAACCCGAGCAAGCTTCTGCTCGACCCGTATGCCAAGGCGATCGACGGCCGCATCGAGTGGAACGAGGCGCTGTTTGCCTACCGGTTCGGTGACCCGGACTCCTACAACGACGCCGACTCCGCGCCCTATGCGATGACCTCGGTCGTGGTCAACCCGTATTTCGACTGGTCCGATGACCGACCGCTGCGGATTCCGTATCAGGAAACAGTGATCTACGAGGCGCACGTCAAGGGCATGACGATGCGCCATCCGCGGATTCCCGATGACGTCCGCGGCAGTTACTCCGGTCTGGCGCATCCGGTTATGATCAAGCATTTCCGTGACCTCGGGGTGACCGCGGTGGAGCTGATGCCGGTGCACCAGTTC